>JAAZKT010000010.1 GCA_012799695.1 Clostridiaceae bacterium | reverse complement strand
AACTGTATCGTCACCGTTCCGACACCCTTCCCAAAAGATTTTTTCCCGACGATCACCGCTCGCCCGTAATCACGTAAAACGCCCGTGAACAACTCGCTCGCGCTTGCGGAGTTCTCATTGATGAGGACGACGAATTTCATATCTTCCGGAAGGGCGGTAAATTTTTTCGTCTTCCAGACTTCCGTATATTCTTCTCCGTCTTCACGTCCTTTGAGAGAGGCGACTTCCACAGGCGGCAACAAGACATCTAGCATATCAATGCATTCATGTGCGTAGCCCCCGCCATTATTTCTCAAATCAAAGATAAAAGACTTAGCTCCCTGACCCAGAAGGTCGCTGACCGCATTCTCAAAATTTTTCGCGACGTTTCCCGAGAACTCTGATATCTGTACGTAGCCGATTTCACCCTCCAGCATACGTGAACGCACGGAGACATTTGTAATATGCTCACGCGTGAGCTCAATCGTCAATTCTTCGTTCGTCGAAGAACGGAAAACGACAAGAGTAACAACTGTCCCCTCTTCTCCTCGCACAACAGCTGCCAGCTGTGCGACATCTTCAAATGTCGATGCATCGATCCCGTCAACCTGCCGGATAATATCGCCTACATGCAGACCGTCTCTTTCAGCCGGCCCTCCGGGAATCAAGTCGTTGACGATGTAGCGGTCGCTCTGATCGCGCATGACAATGGCTCCTATACCTACGTATTCGCCCCGCATTGTATCTTCAATCGACTCATAGTATTCGGGAGTGAGGTAGAACGTATAGGGACTGCCCATTTGACCGACAAGACCTTCGATCATCTTATCGATCATTTCGCTGTCCGTGAACTCCTCGTAGTAATTATCTCGAAGGTAGTTATAGGCAGTGACAAACTTTTCGAGGGCGTCTTTAATGCCTTCTTGATCTGCGAAAGTAATTGATAGACCGTCACGCGAGCAGACAATTCCCGGGACGTCTTTTGCGGCGGGTTCAGTACTAGGAGAAGTGATTGTCGAATCGGGCGTTGTCGTAACAGCCGGATCACCGCCATCAACTACATACCCAAACAATACGAAGCCTATGCCTACGGTTGCCAGAAAAGTCAGGGATGCCGTTAACAAAACCGCGAAAAAAACAGGCCATCGGCATGAAGGTTTCTTTTGATAACTACCCGGCGTACCCGGTGTCATGCCGGGGCCTGCAGATGAGTATCGCTGAGACGGCCACGAAGAATAATCGTCGTGATGTATATAACCTCTCTGATCGGGAAACTGGCCCCCAACGTACTGTCTTTGCTCGTAAGGAGGCTCGCCTCGCGTTGTGCCATTAGCGGGCTGTTCTGCCGGTCCTTCATAATTATTCTTTTGCTCATCCATATAGTGCACCTATTTAAAATGATTCAGAACTTTACTTCCGCGAAGGTCACGTTGAGAACGTGACCACGCACTCATATCATCATACCACTGCCCATTAAGAACTCGAACAGGCACTAATCGCCGTTATTCTTGCAGGGAATGCCTACAAAACAAACGCAACCATGCATTACCATGATTGCGTACCGTATCTTATCGATAGATAAGCCGGATAAAAGTCCGATCTCCAAGTCATCACTGCCACATACGGCGGCGAAAAATGTTATTTAACCCACTTGAAATATTGCATCGGGTTGACGGGCGTACCGTTGATACGAACTTCAAAGTGCAGGTGAGGACCTGAGGAACGCCCCGTATTGCCCGTGTAGCCAATCACTTGTCCGGCCTTTACTTTCTGACCCGTGTGACAATTGAAATTGCTCAGATGAGCGTAGCGCGTCTGTGAACCGTCATAATGATTGATCACGATCATCTTTCCATATGCCCAATGATATGTACTACCTGGCCAGCCGACATAAGTGACAACGCCATCCGCCATCGCCACAACGCGCGTCCCTCTCGGACACGCTATATCTGTCCCGTAGTGAAACCTACCGTATTTCGCACGCCAACCGAAATGGGACGACACATTATGCACCCCGGGGGTAGGCCAGATATAAGGCCCCGTGCCGACATAATGAGAACCCGTGGCACTGGAAGCCCTCTTTGCCGCATCTTCAATTTCGATCGCTTTAAGATTTCGCTCCGCGCTCGTCTTATCTCTCTCAAGCTGTTCCTGCTTTTGTTTTGTCAATTCCAAAGAATTTGATAACTTGCCGAGTTGTTTCGTCGCCAAAGCCTTTTCGTTCTTAATCTTTTGAAGAACGGCATCCGCTTCATCGACAAGTCGCACCATTTCATCATACGAAGCTTCCGCATCCTGTTTCATCTCCTCTGCAAGGGCGGCAGCTGCTTCAAGCTCGGCTAAGGCCTGCTCGTCGGCATTAGCGATAATTCTCATGAGGCGAATCGTTGTAAAGAAACTATTGAGGCTAACCGCTGTAATCAGCATCTCAAAAACGGATTTTTGATTCCACTCGTACATTCGAGCAATTCGTTGCTCATACTGAACAGTCTTCTCTTCGTAATCGTTTAACGCATTGGCATACCCTTGTTGGTACATTAGCATCGCTTCCAGCGCAAACTCCTTCTGTTCAAGCGCCTCGTCATAAACTTTGCGTTGTTCCTCGGAACGATTTTCGAGATATGCAAGCTCACCACTCAACGTCTTCTGGCGATTCGCCAACTTTTCGCGGTCACTTTTTATCGTCGCCAATTGATCCTTGATACCTTTGAGCTTTGCTTGCGCTTGGCTATACTTGGACGACGTCGCCTCGGAACGAGTGGACAAAGGGGCAAAACCGAGCGACAGAGTCAAAGCAATAAGAACTAACGCCAACAGCCGTGTCAATAATTGTTTTAACGTCGTTTTCTTAAACATGCCAACTCCTTCGCAACAATCGGAAAATTAAACCTTGGTATTACATTGTAACATACCAGGCATCTTAACTTCCAGACAGAGAATATGACAATGTTATGACATCGTCCGCGCAGCTGAATGCCAAAGTAACTTGGACAGTGAGAATCGCGGGTCGTCCAGTTTAATTTGGCAAGTCGGCTGTTCTGTTTACTATGACACAACATTCATTAATCTGTGTAACCTTTCCGCTATACTTTTT
>JAAZKT010000113.1 GCA_012799695.1 Clostridiaceae bacterium | reverse complement strand
TATGAAGAATATCACAAAAAATCGAAGATTATCTGAGATCAACACAACGACGCTCATCGTCGCGATTGACATCGGCGGATACGAGCACCATGCTCGCGCGTTTGACTGGCGAGGCATCGAGCAGCAGAAGAAGGCCTTTAAGTTCAAGAATGACCGTTATGGCTTTGAAAGTTTCTTGAGCTGGATCGAGCGTATACAGTGGATGAGCGGGTTCACAGAGGTCATGGTTGGGCTTGAGCCGACCGGTCATTATTGGTTTGCGCTGTTCGATTATCTTCTGTCCCGTAACCTTCGCCTTGTGATCACCAGTCCCATCAGTGTGAAACAGACGAAAGAGGCGGCGACGACGAGCGCGAGCAAAAGCGATCCGGAGGATCCGAAAGCGATCGCCCATGTGATGATTTCGGGAAATTACCAGGAGATCTATCGTCCTCAGGGAAACTATGCCGAACTTCGGAAAGCTTATACGCTACGCAACAGCGTCATGGAACAGAAAAAGGCGACGTCCAATCGCATCCATGCTTGGGCAAGCACGTATTTCCCCGAGTGGCACAAGGTCTACTCGTCCGTGCAAAGGATCGGCTTCCTGACGCTTCTGCGTCGGGCTCCTCTTCCATCGGACATTGTCAAGCTGGGTGTGCATGGCATCCTTCACCACTGGCATGAGTGCCAGTTGCTGGGCGGTATAAGCCGGAATCGTGCAGAACGTCTGGTCGAGGAAGCGAAGCGCTCGGTAGGTGTTACGGAAGCCGCGGAGATGGCCAGAGTAGAAATTCAGATGCTTCTGCAGCACTACGACCTGCAGGAAGCCCAGCTGACACGGTTGGACAAGAGACTGGAGGAACTGGTTGAGCAGTATCCGGGAGGTAAGAGACTGATGCAGATTCCCGGCATTGACCTCCAGATCGCCGCCGGCTTTCTGGCGGAAGTGGGAGATATTCGCCGTTTCCCTAGTGCCGCTCAGCTGCAGAGTTACGCGGGTCTGGATATCCTCCGTAACAGCTCAGGTAAGCGCAGGGGCCAGAGCCGCATCAGCAAGCGAGGACGCAACAAGCTTCGTCGCATCATGTTCGTAGCAGCTTTGTGCGTCGTGAATCATACGTCCGAGTTCCGTGCGGTTCACCAATACTATAAGCATCGCACGAAGAATCCGCTTAAAGCGATGCAGTCGCTTATCGCCGTAGCCTGCAAATTGCTTCGCGTGTTTCATGTCATGCTTACGAAAGACGTTGACTACGACCCTGACAAGGTTACCTGTGGTCTTGTCGTCAAGTCCTCTGAGAAGCAGGTTGCATAGCAGAGCGAACTGTAGAAGAGAGAACTCGAACAACTAGACTCCATGTCACGCCGGTGGCATGAGAAAACGAACGGATCACGGTGGCCCCTACGTCTATTGCGAAGCAATGCTGCCGTGTGACGTATAGACCCCAATCGAACGAGCCGGTGGTAGTCTGCAGACAACAAAATTTAGGGCCATGACCCTGTTGTGCAGCAGTGCGGACACCCGTGTTATGGACAGGCAGAACGACAGAGGATAGGACTCGTCCCTGATCACGGACGATGATCCTGGTAGTGATGGGAGATTTGCTGCCATAGCGCTGGACGGGCAACACCGAAAAGGCCGTGGAATCAGAGATGAGACGTTGGCTTTCGTGTGCCTGAATTTCCAGAAAATGCCATCTGGAGTGCTGTTTATCCATAATCTCCGGCTCGTTCCTTTGGAACAACAAACCACCCGCTTCCGCAAAGCACTGGCACAAAAGGCTTTCGCACTTGACACAGTAGGGAGTTTTGCAGTTAATATCGATTTTCTGGACCCTTAGCGCCGACAC
>JAAZKT010000059.1 GCA_012799695.1 Clostridiaceae bacterium | reverse complement strand
TTGGCGACTTTTATCATGATGGCACATTCGATGCGCTTTTTGAAAAGTTCGCAACCGAATTTATCGGTTCCGAGAAGACTGCCCGACATATGAAAAGCGTTCGCTGCGCAACCTCCTGCGCAATACAGTTTTGCCCAGCAATCGCGGCATGCGTCGCGGGCGAAGACATTGCATTTTCGAAACTCGTTCTGAAGATCTAATTCCGTCACGCCATCGTCAAGAGTTCCAATTTTGAAGGACGGATCGTCGACGAGCTGGTGGCACGGGTAAAGGTCGCCCGAAGGCGTCACGGCGAGATACTCCGTCCCCGCCCCGCAACCTGTAATCCGCTTGTAGATACAGGGTCCGTGCTCGAGATCAATCATGAAGTGGTAGAACTCGAAAGGATCGCCCTCGCGCTCGCGGCGCAACATCTCCTCGGCAAGTTTCTCGTATTGCTCAAAAATAATCGGCAAATCCTCGTCGGTCAGCGCATACGGTTCCTCAGGTCGACAGACGACCGGCTCCATGCTGATCTCGCGAAACCCGAGATCGAGCATATGCAGAATATCGTTTAGAAAATCGGTATTGAGATGCGTGTACGTGCCTCTGACGTAGTACGTGCCACGGGTTCGCCTCTTAACGAGCTCAAGAAACTTCGGTACGATACGGACATAACTGCCCTTGCCTCCAATATCGACGCGAAATTGGTCGTGCACGTGAGGGCGTCCGTCGAGACTGAGAACGACGTTGTGCATCTCTTTGTTCGTAAACTCGATCACATTGTCATCGATGAGAATGCCGTTCGTCGTCAGCGTAAACCGGAAGTGCTTGCCTGCTTTTTTTTCGATCGAGCGAGCATAAGCGACAACGTCTTTGACCATTTGCCAGTTGAGGAGCGGTTCGCCGCCGAAAAAATCGACTTCCAAATTTCGCCTTGAACCCGAACGCTCCATGAGGAAGTCGATCGCCTTCTTCCCCGTCTCAAGAGACATAAGCGCCTGCTCTCCTTTGTACTTGCCCTGTCCGGCAAAACAGTAGGAGCAGTCGAGATTACATGTATGAGCGACATTGAGGCAGAGCGCCTTGATGATATCGTTATCTTTCCGATAACTCGTCGCCACGTCGCCATCCGGACAAGAGGGATATTCAATCAGCGAATATTGCTCCTTAGACTGCGATTCAACACTCGCTCCTGAGTGCGATCCGTCAAACAGTCGCGCCGGGTAATCACCATGGGAGAACAGCTTCTGTTGATCGACCAATTCCTGCACATCGTCGAGCGCCGAACGGATGTCATCGTGGTCGAAGCGATCCGACAACGCGTGCACGATGCCGTCACAATCCGATTTTTCGTACAACGAAACAATCTCGTAGACGAGATCGTCTACGAGATGAATACTTCCGCTGTCAACATCCAACACGATGTTGTAGCCGTTCAGTTTATATTGATGTACCATCTGCCTATTCCGTCAGAAACCGACGCACCGGCTTTTCGGCATGGTGCGATAACCTTGCGGTCTACCGCCATATTCAGAACGACGCTTAGTCGCGCTCCTGCTCACACTGCTGATTCGCGACACCGCAAGATGTTTTGCAGGCAGACTGGCAAGATGTCTGGCACTCGCCGCAACCGTCACGCCCGTCCGCATCGATCAGTTTACGTGTCGGTAAAGTAATGATTCTTTTTTTATCTGACATGGTAAAAACCTTCCTTCTATCGGTTCTTGTCTTGTACCACTATATCACGCCGGCGACGCGCATGCGCATTAGTCAATCGATCCTTCGCGCTCCCACTCTTCCCAGCGAAGCCGAGAAGCTTGTCAAAAGGGTGAAATGCACAACACCGCCTAGTTCGCGTCGGATGTCGATTGTTTCTGTCGGCGATCGATCAGTTTCTCCGCAATGGCGAGCAGAATGAACTCCAGACCGTTGACGATAAGCGCAATCCCGATCACCACACCGATAAACGTCATGCCAACCGTCGGCGATAAAATCAGCACGATGCCCGCAATGAGAAGCAAGATTGCCAGAACGAACGTTACTATAAACAGTTTCGAACTGAAAGACCTATACTTCACGGAAGAGACCAGCGAATAAACGGCGTAAGCGATGAACCACAAGCCGATCGCATAGATCAGGAAGAGCCACGTCTCATCGGGCTTGGCGATAAGAATAATGCCGAATATGAACAGCAGGCCCGCCAACACCAGCACAAAGGAGCTCAACCACCCCTTCTCCTCGCGAATGCGCAAATAGCGCATGAAAAAACCGACACTGCTGACGATCGAAACGACCCCCAACACGATCAGAATAAACTTAAGCGTTCCCTGAGGATTCGCAAGCGTGAAGATGCCCGCCGCAAACAGGGCGACACCTATCAGCATCAACTCCCAGAATACTCTTTTCGGCGATTTTATCGCCTTATCTTTTACGTTTTCATCCATTTTGAAACCCTTACTTTCCGGCGATACCGACGCCCTCAATGGCAACCCACGGTAGCACGGAACTACCGTCTTTTACGACTTCTTTCGAAAGCGCTTTGATGTTCATAAGAAACTCAGCCAAATTGCCATTGACCATCGTCTCGCTCAACGCCTCTTTGATCTCACCCTTTTCAATCAGAAAACAGTTTTTTGCGACGCCGGAAAAATCGCCCGACACGCTTGGCGCTCCGGCAGACAAACGCGCGACGACGAGCCCTCGCGCAATACCGCGAATCATGGTCTCGAGCGACTCCTCACCGGGTTCCACGATGAAGCTGCCGAGCGATGAAGTGGGCGCTCTCCTGTGACCAGTTTTGCGAGCGGCGTAATCGCTGAGATGAAACTGATTCAGAGTGCCTCGTTCAATTAAATAGTAATCCTCTGCGAGATAGCCTTCCGATGTGTAGCGTTGACCGGCAACGATATCGGGGTGGAGCGGAGCAAGTTTCAGACTCAACTTCTCGTTTGCCACCTGTTGTCCGATCTTCTCACGCCAGAGACTCGTACCGTCCAGAATCACGCCATCGGAAGCGTAGGTTCCAATGCACGCCGCGAGCAGGTCACCAAAACAATCCGGAGTCAACAAGACCGTACCAGTGAACTTGTCGTCCATCGCCTTCGTGAACACTTGCCGCGAAATGGCGGCGAGATCCGATTCAAAACTTCCGAGTTCAATGAAAGGCGTGTCGAGGTCTAGCATCTCCGCGGAGGTCGAGAAGAATGATGACGTCGCTTCTTCTTCCGTCGCGTTGAACAACAAGTCGACAGAGTACACGCCGCGCCGTGAGAAAAACAGGCTTCCCGTCGAATAGAGACTTACGCCCTCTCTCAAGGTGTGCGTTGCCACGAGTGACCAGACACTGATGAGAGGGAAACGCGCGCGGATATCGGCCAAAAATTCCTCGCAACGCTCGAATAATCTTTCTTCGGCACATGTGAGCGGGCCAGTCTCGAAGAGCTGCTCCGGTAAAGGTGGAGCGAGTTGCCACGCCTCATCGGGATCCGCGGCTTGCGCCGATTTCAAACAATTGGCGGCGCCTTCACGTATGGCATCTTTATTCACAGTATTTTGGGACAGAACGCCGCGTCGTCCGCCTATAATCGCCATATATCCGACGGAATCGTCAAAGATCGTTCGATATAAACTAAACTCTCCCCACTCCGCCGTCAATTCGCGCATCACCGTGCGAGAGACAGTGCAAACGGCCCGGTCGGCACCGCCTTCACGTAATGCGGACAGTCCGAGTTGCGCCATTTTTTCCATTGATCTCATGCTTTGCCTCCCATCGTCAACCGGCAACGAATGTGCGGGCCACCGATTCCTACCGCCATTGGCTGTTTCTTTCCACAAAAACCGGAACTCTCCCACTCCACTTCATCGGAGACCATATCGACCGTCTTCAACATCTCAAAGGCGACACCGGAGATCGTCGTATCAAGCATGGCGCGTCCAAGCTTGCCATTCTTAATCTCATAACCGATCGTCACGCCGAACATGAACTCACCTGTCATGTCCGCCTGTCCATTGCCCGACGCAACTAGATAATATCCGTCATCCACCGAGGCAATCATGTCCTCAAACTTGTCGTCTCTAGGCACAATCACCGTGTTGCGCATACGGATCAGCGGCTCGTCAGAGAAAAGCCACGCGCGCGCATTGCCGCGAGGCGTCATGTCGAAAAGGTCGGCCGACTGGCGACTGTTCAAGTACTCCGTCAGGATACCGTCTCGAATCAATACGGCGTCTTCGGCTTTTACGCCTTCGTCGTCAACATAGACTGGAAGAGGTGTCGGTTTGTCAAAAGCCGTATGAGCGTAATCGACCATCGAAACCTTCTCCGAGGCGACCTGTTTTCCGAGCAAATGTGCCGACACCGATCCGCTCTGAACGAGATCGGCTTCCACCGTATGACCGACGGCTTCGTGAGCGAGCATACCCGCCATACGACCAGATAAAATGCACGTAGTCTCCCCCGCCTTCGCGTAGACGCCTTCGCATTTTTGCAGCAGCTGTTCATACAGCGTATCAATTTTCTCTTTCACAATGCTAAGATCGATAAAATTACGATCGATCGTGCCGAAACCGCCAATCGATGTCATCACGTCAACAGGAGTGCCCACGGCTGACTTTGCCGTCAATATGACGTACACATAACTTCTGGGCGTAACGACATGTGCATCGTATCCATTCGAAACGGTAATCACTTTCTCGACTGAGTCGCTATACGCGGTGACGCGTCGACTGATAATGTTCGGGCAATGAGCGAGGATGTACGCATCCACGGCGCGACAGAGCTCAATGTAAAAAGACTGCTCCGCATCGCTAATGGAATCCTTTAATTCCATCCGGCCGCTCGGTACGGATGAAAGTCGATTCTTCGTCGGTTTTGCGTGTTTTTCGAGAAAAAGCGCATTGCTCGATGCTTCCCTCAACACGCTTTCCACCGACTCTTGCGTATAGTTTCCCTTTGAAGAGAAGCCATAGAGACCGCCGCGCCGCACACGCGCGCTCACGCCTTTATAATCTTGGCGGGCGTTGCCGATCATTTGACCGTCAAGAAAAGAAACGCGCCGACTGGAGTTATGCTGTGCGCGCAACTCGCTTTCCGCGCCGTCGATGAAATATCTTTTGTATTCAAATAGAGTATCGCTAAGCATAAACGACCTTTCCTTCAGTATTCTACGGAATTATGATACTACGAATCTAAGCCGCAGCGTCGTAGCGGTGATGCCTTCGCTCACCGAAACACAAAAGAAAATCTGCAAATAATTGTTCAGCTCAGTTGCCTGCTGTTCTCGTATTCGTCTTGCGCCATTTTTCGATATTTATCCATTTTGATTTTGAAAAGCTGGGCGCTTGTCGGAGGAGTGTACGTGATGGCATTCGCGCCCGACTCAATCGTCCTGAGTATTGTTTCATCCGTTGAGCCGCCTGTCGCGATGATGGGGATCGTCGGATAACGTTTGCGGATGCTTTTGACAATGTCGACCGTGCGTTCAGCTCCGCTCACATTGAAGATTTGAACGCCTGCCGCAACTCGCGAATCTATATCCATATACTCCGAAACGACTGTGCAGACGATGGGCGTATCGACAACCGCCCGAATGTCGCGTATGGTCTCGAGTGTTGTCGGCGAGTTGACAACTAGACCGATAGCGCCCTGCGATTCGGCGAACATGGCGATCTGAGCGCATCGTTTGCCGCCCGTCGTGCCGCCGCCGACTCCGGCAAAAACGGGCACAGGTGAAATCCCTATGATCGCGCTCGTAATGGCGGGGTGTGGCGTGAACGGATAGACAGCGATCAGCGCATCGGCGTTGTGATTGATCGCTTGCGCCGCATCTGTCGTAAAGATGATCGATTTAATGCGCTTCCCAAAAATCCGAATACCGGAACATTCGGTGATGATACGCGGCATCTCGATGATATCTCCGCGAAGTGGCGACGAAATCTCCGGGATGTATTTTCTTCCTTTTGAAGATTGAATGGTCATGACGGCTCCTTTCTTTAATGATTAAAGCGACCTCTAGGTCGGAAGTGGTTGTCTCACGTTGTTTCCTGCGATAATCGCAAACCAGTGACCGGAACGATAATTGATGTTGTTAGTTACTAATTATACAATGCGTTGCCGATATAAAAAAATTAGTAATGTACTGTAAAAGTCATTTATCCTAAGGTGTACAATTTTTCAACTATATATGAATTTTTGTCACCTGCTTGTTTTTTCCCCATATCCGCGCACCCCTGTGTGCAGTTTTTCAACTTTATGTGTAATTTTTTCAATCTTAATTGAAAAATTCCCTACTGTGTCAAGTGCGAAAGCCTTTTGTGCCAGTGCTTTGCGGAAGCGGGTGGTTTGTTGTTCCAAAGGAACGAGCCGGAGATTATGGATAAACAGCACTCCAGATGGCA
>JAAZKT010000058.1 GCA_012799695.1 Clostridiaceae bacterium | reverse complement strand
CATTCGACCGCCTTGAAGAGGGACTCTTTCTCATAACGGGCAATACGGGCTCAGGCAAGACGCTCATTTTCGATGCGATCATGTTTGCTCTTTACAACGATACGAGCGGCATGACACGCGGTCACGACAAGCTGCGAAGCGACTTTGCCGATAGCGATGTCGAGACATTCGTTGAACTTGAATTTCTTCTCCGCGGGGAGACATATAAGATTAAGCGAAGCCCGAGCTATGCAAGACCGAAGCAACGCGGTCAGGGCATGACAACCCGGGCGGCGGAGGTCGAACTCACCTATCCAGACGGACGCGCGGTCACGATGGTTAGGGCCGTCGAAGAGGAGGTGAAAGAACTTCTCGGACTCGATAAGAGCCAGTTTCGCCAAGTCGCCATGATCGCGCAGGGTGAATTTTACGAGCTGATCGGGACGAGCAGCAACGATCGGTCGGAGATATTCAGGAGGCTCTTCGATACGGGACTGTATGAACGTATACAGACACTCTTTGCGGAAAAATGGAGAGATGCGAAGAACGAACGCGAGAGATGCGAGGACAAGTTGTTTCACGAATTGGGAGGCCTTCAACTGCCTGACGATGAAGAAGACGCGGCGAACAGGCGCAACGAGATTCTTGAGTCGCGCTCATTGTGGGTGATCGAGGACTTTTCCGGCGAACTCAAACGCATAGGCAAGGAGATGGATACGACACTCCGAAAGCATGACCGCGAAAGAGCCGACGCGCAGGCGAAACTGCGCCGAAGGGAGATCGCGCTTGAGAAGATTCGCAGGGATAACGAGACGATTGACGAGTACGAAAAAGCGCTTGCCATGTGTGAGAAGCTCGAAGCGACCGAAGAAGCTTATCGTGACCTCAAGCAACGCCTCGACGATGATGAGCGAGCTGCCCGCGTCGTCGATCCCGCTTGGAACGCGTGGCAGATTGCGGAGAAGGCGGTCGCAGATGTACGGGAGAAAGTCGAGCAATCGACCGAGGCTTTGAAGAAGGCGACGACAGAGAAAGAAGAAGCAAGCGAGCGCTTGATGAAAGCAAAAGAGCGCGATCAGGAACGTCAAAAACTTCCTCTCGAGATCAACAGCCTCAACGAAGAGTTGGGAATCCTCAAGTCCATAACGCCGATCGAAGAAGCTTCAAAGAAATCGGATATCGCATTGAAGGAGCTCGAAACCGCCTATCAACAACACCTTAAACGGGGCGAAACGTTGGAAAAAACGATTGAAGATGTCATCACCGAGATGGATGCTTTGGCGGATGCGGAGAAAGAATGGCATGCGGCGCAAACGCGCTTTCGTGACGTTGAGAGCGATGTCGCCAAGGCGACTGCAATGCGCAAAACGCTTTCCGAACTACGGAGAGACACCGAGAATATGCTCGATGACAGGAAGCGGTTCAACGATTTGCATCTCGCTTGGAAACAGGCGAGTCAAGAGGCGCAAACGGCGACTGAGATGCTTTTTCATGAACGCGCCGGTTACCTGGCATCGAGTTTGAAGGACGGTGAACCCTGTCCTGTCTGCGGATCGACAGAACACCCGATGAAGGCGACACTGCCGGAGAAAGCGCTTGACGAAGCAACCGTCGAACGCCTCCGAAAGGATGCGGACGAAAAACATGAGCATTTTAACCGCGCAAGCTCCGCTTTGCAAAAGGGGATGGCAGCCGCAAAATCGACGCTCGACCATTTCTCTTCCGAGATCGACGCGTTGACGGAGAAAGCAGAACGGCAGAGCGGGCAGTCCTTCGATTCGAAAGTGCCCGTACAACACGTTGAGAGCGATGATGAGCTCGGCGCGATCGAGGCCAAGTTGAATATTTTCGATGAGCGTGTTTTAACGGTCAATGCCTTTTTGTCGTCTGAGCGGGCTCTGGCCGATCAAGCGGTGCAGTCCGAAAAGGGGCGAGTCGATCGTCGCGCTGAACTGGCGAATGAATTGAAGACTCAGCGCGACGCGTTGAGCGACAACAAGACAAAACTTGGAGCATTGCAGGAGGAACGAGAGAAGAAACGCCTTGAACAGGCGGAATTGCAGGTTCGGTTGAAGGAATTGAAGGGGCGTGTTTCAGGGCGCGCTTTTGACGAGGTGCAAGAGGAGTTCCTGAATAAGTCGAGGGTGTTGGAAGAGCTGAACGAAGAATTCAAAGGTGCAACCGACGCTGAAAGGAACGCGAGCGAGCAGTTCTCGGTGGCGCAAGCGGCGCATCAATCGAATCAAGCAAGTCTGAAAAATGCGGAAGAAACTTGTGTCGATCGAGAAAAGGGTTTCCGCGAGGCGCTCGAAGAGGCGAAATTCGTCACGGAGAACGATTACCGGGAGAAACGTCTGCGTACAGACGAGCGCGAGGCGTTGCGCAAACAAGTCGACGAAGAAGAGCGCGCTCGCCAAGTGAACAAGCACGATTTAGAGCGTTTGAGCGTAGAAGTAAAGGACTTGGAAAAACAGGACTTAGAGGCGGAAAAGGCAGCCGTCGATGCCATGAGAGAAGCCCAAGTTAAACTCGACGCAGATTATACGGACGAGACGCTCCGCGTCAGTCAGTTCAATAATCGTACGGCAGAGATTGAAAAGCTTCTCGGGGATGCGATCGCTTTGGCGAAAGAGGAGAGCATGCTGGGAGACATTTCCAAACTTGCTTCGGGTCAACATAGAGAAGCCGACAAAATCAGTTTCGAGACGTTTGTACAGACGTGGTATTTTTCTCAGGTCATCGCTCGCGCCAATCTGCGGTACTCGACCATGACGAACGGTCGCTACAAGCTCCGTCGCTCGGAAGGCGGGGTTGACCAGCGTTCCAGGACGGGACTCGATCTATCCGTTGAAGATCTCTGGACGACGAAAGAGCGCCCCGTTTCGACGCTCTCCGGAGGTGAGAAATTTCAAGCGGCGCTCGCCTTAGCTCTCGGCTTGTCGGACGTCATTTCGGAGCACGCCGGAGGCGTGGAGATTGACGCCTTGTTTGTCGACGAAGGATTCGGAGGACTTGACGACGATTCTCTCCAAGACGCGATTCGCGTTTTGCAGGACCTCACCGTTGACAATCGCATGATCGGTATTATTTCTCACGTGCCGCTATTAAAGGAGGCAATCAATCAACAACTGTCCGTACGCATTGTCGACTCGGAGGGAAGTTTTGTGGAATGGAACATGTTTTGACGCTCATGTGCATGAAAGTTAAGGTACGAATACTGCCACGTACTGCCACATTATGCTTAAAAAATATGTAATATTCCGGTGATTGTGTTAAAATAATACGCGGTCAAATTGACCGTTCTTGATCATCATAAATTTCTTCAGGAGGTACCATGTACAAAAAACTATTTATCCCCGGTCCAACAGACGTTGATCCAAGTGTGTTGGAAAAAATGGCGACGCCCATGATCGGGCACAGAACAGCAGAAGCAACGGAACTGCAAAAGAGCATTTCGGAAAAATTACAGAAATTGATGTACACGGACGATACCATCCTCCTGTCAACTTCTTCGGGAACAGGTTTGATGGAAGGCTCCATTCGCAGCTGCACACGTAAGAGGGCGGCTGTTTTTTCTGTCGGCGCATTCGGAAATCGTTGGCACCAGCTTGCAACTGCGAACAATGTTCCCGCTGATATCTTCAAGTCGGAGCCCGGGCAGCCGACGACACCGGAAATGGTAGATGAAGCGCTGAAAACCGGCAAATATGACGTGGTCACAGTCACGCACAACGAGACGAGCTCCGGCGTCGTGAACCCCTGTAAAGAAATCGGTGATGTGATCCGTAAATACGATGACGTACTCTATCTCGTCGACGCAGTTTCCTCGCTCGGTGGGGATAAAGTCGAAGTCGATGCATGGGGTATCGACTGCTGTATCACATCGACACAGAAGTGCTTGGCGCTCCCGCCGGGACTCAGCCTGTGCTCCATCTCCGAACGTGCGCTCAAGGCGGCGGAGCAGGTGGAGAACAGAGGATATTATCTCGACATTTTGCGCCTTTATAAGCGCGTCGCGAAGGATTTCCAGTATCCGTCGACGCCGTCTCTGTCCCACATGTTCGCGCTCGACTACCAGCTCGATCGCATCTTGGAGGAAGGGCTCGACAACCGCTTCGCCCGTCACAAACTGTTGGCGGACAAAGTGCGTGCATGGGCGGAGAAGCATTTTGCGCTCTTTGCGGCGGAAGGTTATCGTTCCAATACCGTGACATGCATCAGCACACCGCCTGAATTCGTGTTCAGCGAGCTGAGCAAGCCGATGCTAGAGCGCGGATACAGGCTCGGCGGTGGCTACGGTGATTTTAAGAGCTCGACATTCCGCATCGCGACGATGGGCGAACTTCAAGAGGAGACGCTTGATGAAGTGATCGCTGCGATGAACGAAATTCTCGGATTGGAGGCGTAATCATGGCGTTAATTCTTGCAAATGACGGTATCGATGCGTCGGCGAAGCAGGCTCTTATTGACCTCGGTCACGTTGTCGATACGGCGAAATATGAAGGCGACGCGCTCTTGGCGAGACTGGCGGAAGTTGACGCAGTCATCGTCCGCAGCGCGACAAAAATCCGCAATCCCGAGATCGATGCCGGCGCGGCGGGCAATCTGAAGCTGATTATCCGTGGTGGCGTCGGTGTCGACAACATTAACGTCGATTACGCCGAGGAAAAAGGCATCGAAGTACGCAACACGCCTGCCGCCTCGAGCAGCGCCGTCGCTGAGCTTGCGCTCGGTCATATGCTCTCTCTCGCGCGCCACATCGGTGAGGCGAATGTCACCATGCGCCAAGGCAAATGGTTGAAAAAGCAGTACTCGGGCACGGAGATCGCGGGCAAGACGCTCGGTCTGATCGGATTCGGCCGCATCGCGAGGTCGTTGGCATTCAAATGCCTCGCGCTCGGCATGGATGTGATTTTCCACGATTGTCTCCAGCTTGAAGGCGATAACTGCGAGCAAAAGTGCTTGGAAGACGTGCTTCGCGAGGCGGATTACATTTCGCTTCACGTTCCGTTCTCAGGCGGAAAACCGCTCATCGGCAAAGAAGAGTTCGAACTTATGAAGGACGGTGTCTTTATCATCAACTGCGCGCGCGGCGGAGTCGTCGATGAAGACGCGCTGGTCGACGCGATCGAGGCAGGCAAAGTGGCAGGCGCCGCTTTGGACGTCTTCGAGGTCGAGCCGCTCGAAAACGAGCGCGTAAGGAATTGCGACAAAATCTCCCTGACACCGCACATCGGTGCGGCGACTGCGGAGGCACAGGCGCGCATCGGCGATAACATCGTCGACATCATTAAGGAGAGATTGTAAATGGCAACCGTTAGACCCTTTAGAGCGATACGACCCGACCCCGAACATGCAGAGAAGGTCGCATGCCTGCCGTATGACGTTATGAATCGTCAGGAGGCGAAGGCGATGGCGGAAGGAAACCCCTACAGTTTCTTGCGCGTCGTCCGTTCCGAACTGGAACTTCCGGAAACGGTCGATGATTACGATGACGCCGTCTATGAACACGGTTGTGCCAATTTCCGCCGGATGATCGAAGACGGCATTCTCCAAAAGGATGAGCGCCCCTATTTCTACGTCTACCGTCAGGTGATGGACGGACGCCCACAGACGGGACTCGTCGCGACCGTGTCAGTCGATGAGTACGTCGCGAACAAGATCCGTCGCCACGAGTTTACGAGAAAAGACAAAGAGGTAGACAGGACGCGCCATTTCGATGTTTGCAACGCGCACACGGAGCCTGTCTTTTTGACGTATCGTCAGCGCGATGACATTTCGCGGCTGATCGACGATTTCATCGAATACAACGACGCGACGTACGACTTCAGGTCGGACGACGGCATTGTGCATCAGCTTTGGGTCATTGACGATGCGGAGACGATCGTCGAGCTGGAAAGTCATTTCCGCGATATCGATATCCTCTATATCGCCGACGGACATCACCGCACGGCATCCGCCGCGAACGTCTCACTGAAACGCCGTGATGAGAACCCCGATGCGCCCGAGGACGCGGAACAGAACTACTCGATGGCGGTTATCTTCCCTGACGAAGACCTGTACATCATGGATTACAACCGTTTGGTCAAAGACCTGAACGGCTTATCCCGGGATGAGTTTCTCAATCGCCTTGAGAAGATCTACGCTATCGAAAAGGTGGAAGACGCCTTCCATCCGACACTCAAAGGCGAGATTTGCATGTATTTGGGCGGCGAGTGGTATGCGTTGACGGCGCCTGACTCGATTTACGAAGGGCTTGACCCCGTTAACCGACTCGACGTTTCGGTACTGCAGAACAACGTCCTCGCACCCATACTCGGCGTCGAGGATCCGCGCACGAGCGAACGGATCGATTTCGTGGGCGGTATTCGCGGCCTTGGCGAATTGAAGCGTCGTGTCGATGGTGGATGGGGCGTCGCGTTTGCGATGTTCCCGACGACCATGGACGAGCTTCTGTCTGTCGCCGATGCCGACATGATTATGCCTCCCAAATCGACGTGGTTCGAACCGAAACTCCGATCCGGTCTGTTCATCCACGACCTGCAAGATTAGCTGCCTGAAAAGGGGTTATTCGACCGTCGGAAAGAAACGGATGGCGAAAGCGTTGATGCTCGAACGCCCGGTTGTTGGAAGATGGTGATGAATCAAGACATAAGAGCCCCCCATGCCGACGATGTCCGCTCGGCGGGGGGCTTTTTGTCGCTTTTTAAGGGATCGGAACCTATCGTCGGGCTTGCGCCGATGGCGGGGTTTACGGAAGCCGCTTTTCGTTCGATTTGCGTAGACGAGGGCGCCTCGTTTACGGTGACGGAACTCGTCTCCGCCCGCGGCATTCGCTACGATCGCGAGCTTTCACGATCCTCCCGTTACCTGATGCCTACAAAGAGCGACAAACCGTGGGGCATTCAATTGTTCGGGTTCGACCCCGCCGATTTCTCGTTCGCAGTCGAAAGGCTTCTTTCTGATCCCGCATACGACTCGGCATCGTTCATCGATCTCAACATGGGTTGTCCGGTCCCTAAAGTCGTGCGTGACGGCGGTGGAGCCGCTCTAATGAAGACCCCCGATCTTGTAGGCGAGATCGTCGCCGCTTCGGTTGAAGCAGCTGCCTTGTTCGGTAAACCGGTCACCGTGAAAATCCGCTCAGGATTTGATGCGGACAGTATCAACGCACCCGAGATCGCTCGCATCGCCGAACAGGCGGGGGCTTCGGCTGTGACCGTCCATGCGCGGACATGCGATCAATATTACGGCGGCCGTGCAAACTGGCAGGTGATCGGGCAAGTACGCGATGCCATACGGATTCCTCTCATCGGAAACGGCGATATCACGTCACTCGGAGATCTGGTCAGAATGAGAGAGAAGACGCGGTGCGACGGATTTCAAATCGGTCGAGCAGCTCGCGGCAATCCTTTTCTGTTCGCGCTCGTCGGTCGGGCGTATCAAGAGGGTGTGAACGCGCATGCTAGGAAGCAAGGGACACAGGCATTAGGACGCGAAAGCACGTTGACGTTCGATGAGCAGACACTACTTGAGGTTTCAAGCAACTACTGGTTAAGCATAACGACTCGACATCTTGACGACATGATCTGTAATTTCGGTGAGCACACGGCGATTCGCGAAATGCGTGCGCATTTCACGCATTATTTTCGCGGATTTCACGGCGCAAGCGCTCTTCGGAGTCGAATCATGCGCCATGAATCGCGTGACGGCGTCATGCAAGTCCTCGAAGAGGCGGCACGACAAAGAGAGATTTCTCGACAATCGATTCTCTATTCGAACAGTTTTTGAGGGATGACACGACGAGAAAAGGCTATCTAACTTACTGACTTTCGATGCTGATAGCTCTTGCCGGCACGGCACAATGGATGAGAGACTGCCCGCCCATTTTAATCTTGGAGCAAACGCTCCCTTCCCACGTGGTATGATTAAGAGTAATTGTGAATGAGCGTGCGCGCAAGGGTGCCGCATGTTTTGGAGGCATACATATGGACAGATACGATTTTAAATCGATCGAAAAGAAGTGGCAGGCGAGGTGGGAAGATTCCGGTGTTTTTCATGCGGAGCAGCCGACTGCCGACCACGTGCCGGAAAAGCCGAAATATTACTGTCTCGTCGAGTTTCCGTACCCTTCAGGTGACGGACTGCACGTAGGCCATCCGAGAAGCTATACGGCGCTTGATCTAGTCGCGAGGAAAAAGCGACTGGAAGGATGGAACGTTCTTTACCCGATGGGGTGGGATGCTTTCGGTCTTCCAACGGAAAACTACGCTATCGCCACAAAAATTCATCCTTCCATCGTCACGCGCGAAAATATCGCCCGATTCAAGCAGCAACTCCAGTCACTCGGGTTCAGTTTTGACTGGTCGCGCGAGATCAATACGACCGACCCCGATTACTATAAGTGGACGCAGTGGATTTTTCTGCAATTCTACAAACACGGTCTCGCCTTCAAAAAAGAAATGGCGGTCAATTGGTGTCCGTCGTGTCTTTGCGTCCTCGCCAATGAGGAGGTCGTCGATGGGAAGTGTGAGCGCTGCGGCGCCGAGACGACGCACAAGATTAAAAGCCAATGGATGCTGAAAATCACCGAATACGCGCAGAAGCTCCTCGACGGTTTGAATGAGATCGACTTCATCGACCGTGTGAATACCCAACAGCGCAATTGGATCGGTCGCAGCGAAGGCGCCGAGATTGACTTCGGTTCGACGGCAGGCGATCCGATCACCGTCTACACGACGCGCCCCGATACGCTTTGGGGTGCGACATACGCCGTCATGTCGCCGGAGCATGCACTCTTGGACAAGTGGTTGAGCGCTGGTCTGATCCGGAACGTCGGCGCGTTGACGGCTTACAGGGAGGAAGCGCAGCGCAAATCGGAATTTGAGCGCACGGAACTCAACAAAGAGAAGACGGGCGTCTGCCTCGACGGCGTCGCCGCCATCAATCCCGCGACGAAAGAGGCAATCCCGCTGTTCGTTTCCGACTATGTGCTGACGACGTACGGGACGGGCGCCATTATGGCCGTGCCGGGACACGACGACCGCGACTATGAATTCGCGAAAGTATTCGATCTCCCGATCGTCTGCGTCGTCGAAGGCGGTGACATCAGCGAAGAGGCTTATACCGATATCGACGAAGGCATCATCGTCAACTCGGGATTTATCAACGGTCTGAGTGTGCGCGACGCGATCGCGCGCGTCATTGAGTGGCTCGAAGAAGAAGGTCTCGGCAAGAGAAAAGTAAATTACCGTTTGCGCGATTGGGTCTTTTCGCGCCAACGTTACTGGGGCGAGCCGATCCCGATGATTCACTGTGAGAAATGCGGCTGGCAGCCTGTTCCGGAAGATGAGCTGCCGCTTCAACTGCCCGAGGTCGAGTCGTACGAGCCGACGGAAACGGGCGAATCGCCGTTAGCGAAACTTACCGATTGGGTGAAGACGAAATGCCCCGCTTGCGGAGGACCCGCGGAGCGCGAGACGGACACGATGCCCAACTGGGCGGGTTCTTCATGGTACTTCATTCGCTACACCGATCCGACGTGTGAGACAGCGATCGCTTCGTCGGAAGCGCTCGACTACTGGCTTCCCGTCGATTGGTATAACGGTGGTATGGAACACACGACACTTCACCTTCTGTACTCGCGTTTCTGGCATCAATTCCTATACGACGAAGGATTTGTTCCTGTCAGAGAACCGTATCTCAGGCGTACGAGCCACGGGATGATCCTCGGCGAAGGCGGCGATAAAATGTCGAAATCGAGAGGTAACGTCGTCAATCCCGACGACATCGTCGATGAGTACGGAGCCGACACTCTGCGCCTTTACGAAGTGTTTATCGGCGACTTTGAGAAACCCGCGCCGTGGAGCACGACGTCGATCAAAGGTTGTTCTCGCTTTCTCGAACGCGTCTGGGCGCTTCAAGAACGAGTCATCGACGGCAACGCGTACAGAGCGGACGTCGAGACGCTCATGCATCAGACGATCAAGAAAGTGACGGAAGACATCGACACGCTGAAAGGCAACACGGCTGTCGCCCAGCTGATGACGCTTTGCAATCGTTTCTATGAACTGAACAGTGTCAATGATGAGGAATTCAAGACATTCCTGCTTCTGTTGAATCCGTTCGCTCCGCATATCGCGGAAGAGATCTGGGAACGTCAGGGATATCCGGGCGTTATGACAGATCAGACGTGGCCTCTCTACGACGAGGCGAAGACGATTGAAAAAACTGTCGAGATCGCCATTCAAGTCAACGGAAGGATCAAGGCTCGCGTCGACATCGCGCACGATCTCGGACAAGAGGACGTTCTTGCGTACGCAAAGGCGAACGATTCCGTTGCCCAGGAGATCGCGGGCAAGACGATCGTCAAGGAAATTTACGTGCCGGGACGCCTCGTCAACATCGTTGTCAAATAGTAATGCGCTTGTACCAAGGCGCTTTTGGAGATTTGAGATAAGAAAAGAGACGTTTCGGCATACTTAATTGTTGCGATTGTTCGAGTTGACAGGAGACTGCAAGTATGTGAAACTTGCAAACAAATTGAATGATTATAAAGGCAGTGACGGGAAGAGTACGCTGGCTGGTGACGAACAGAGAACCCGATAAGGTGGAAGCGGGGCGGAGCCGAAAGCCGAACATGGCCCCTGAGCCGCAGGTTTGAGCGGAAGCCGATCGAGACGGTCGCTAGAAGTAAGGATCTGACGGGTGCGCCCGTAATAGCGCCGGAGTATGGTGGTACTCTATGAGGCTTGTCTCGTGAGGGGCAGGCGAATCCGGGTGGTAACACGACGTTCATCGCTCGTCCCGGAATCCTATCGGGTTCCGAGACGGGCGTTTTTTATTGAAAGCGTAAGGCGGGAAGACGAGAAAAAGGGGAGAACGAAGGGAATAAGCCGCAAGGCACAGGGATGCCGTTCACCTCAAGAGAAGGTAAAGGCGATGTGCGGGATGGGAATTGGACAGGCAATGAGAGTCACGTTCACGAAATCGAGAAGGTATAGGTTAGGTATTGAAGATGTGCGTCATAAGAGTTGAACATCTGAGAAAATCATTTTTGTTGGACAAGACCGCGATTCATGCCGTCGACGACGTATCGTTTTCTGTCGACGAAGGCGAGGTATTCGGTCTAATCGGTTTGTCGGGAGCGGGAAAATCGACGCTCGTCCGCTGTCTCAACTTGTTGGAGCGTCCCGACTCGGGGGAGATTTGGTTCGACGGACTAAATCTTGTGGAGCAGGATGACAGCGTTCTCCGCGAGAAGCGATGCCGGATGGGGATTATTTTCCAGCATTTCAATCTCTTCATGAGGAAAACGGTTTGGGAGAATGTCGCCTATCCTCTCAGGATCGCCGGTCAACGGACGAAAGAGATCATCCCGCGCGTCGAGGAGCTTCTCGATTACATTGGACTTTCTGCGCACGCACGGTCCTACCCGGCGGAATTGTCGGGCGGTCAACAACAGCGCGTCGGTATCGCCCGCGCGCTGGCGATGAACCCGCGCCTTCTTTTATCGGATGAAGCGACGTCGGCGCTCGATCCCGTCAACACGGAACTTGTTCTTTCCATGCTCAGAAAAGTCGTTGACGATCTCGGGATTGCCGTTATTCTCATCACGCACCAGATGGAAGTGGCGAAAGCCCTTTGCGATCGCATCGCCGTGATGGAGAACGGGAAGATCGTTGAGGAAAACACGGTCGAAGAGCTCTTTTTGCGACCGCGACATGCCGTCACGCGCCGCATGATCCGAGGTTTCGACGAAGACATTCCGCTCGAACATTTTGCGGACTTAACATCGGCACCCGTCTATCGATTGGGATTCCGGTCGCAAACGGTGACGCGACCGCTCATCTCCGATATATCAAGACGATTCAATGTGGACGCCAATATTCTGGCGGGCAACATCAATGCACTCGTCGGAGGGGACGTCGGCTATCTCGTCGTTTCCTTTGAAGGCGAGGAAGAAGCCGTCTGCGGGGCGCTCAGCTCGCTACATGAAGACGGAGTCGAAATTCTGAAACTAGAGCCGGGGAATGGACAAAACAACGGCGTCGGCTTACATGCAAAGGAGGAAGTGCGATGAACGAGTTTGTCCGCGCAACGTTGGAGACAGTGTACATGGTGTTAACGAGCAGTATCATTTCCGTCGTCATCGGTTTACCGCTCGGCGTCCTACTCATCTTGGTGAGGCCGGAGGGGTTACGACCGAAGCCCAATCTTTACCGCGCGATTGATGTTACCATCAATGTTCTGCGTTCCATTCCGTTCATGATACTCATGATCGTCGTCTTCCCGTTGTCGCGCCTACTCGTCGGACGCGCAACAGGCACGACGGCGACGATCGTACCGCTTGCGATTCTTGCGATTCCTTTCGTCGCACGCATCATGGAACAGAGTTTTCTCGAAGTCGACTACGGCGTCTTGGAAGCGGGGCTCGCATCCGGAGCGACGATCGGCCAACTCGTGAGAACTGTACTCATCCCGGAGGCTCTGCCCGCGCTCGTGAACGGCGTCACGATCACCATCATCAACATCATCGGGAACTCAGCGATGGCAGGTGCCATTGGTGGAGGAGGCTTGGGGGACTTGGCAATCCGATACGGGTTATACCGAAGGAACTCATTGAACCTTTTCGTCGCCGTGGCGATTACCATCGCGTTCGTCCAAATCGTGCAATTCCTCGGTCGCCTGATCGAGAATCGCCTGCGACGCGACGGAACATCGCCGGCACTTTGATGAACTTTGATAAGTTGAAGAAACCGTCGCGCCAAGGAGCATTGACAATGCAATGTTGTGACGTCGGCGGCACGCGAACAAACACATATGGATGAAGTTGCCGGATACGATTTCACGACATTGACGGCACATATATATGCACAAAGGAGAAGCCTTTATCAAACCGATCATCATAGCTGCAACGCCCTCGGCACCGGGGCGAATGACTTACGAGTCGCGGGATGGATGATGAACAAAGAGCAACGCCCTCGGCACCGGGGCGAATGAAATAAAACCACCCGATCATCACACGATGATCCATCAAATAACAAGTTGAGGTAATAGAAATGAAAAACACACAAAAGAGAAAGAGCGTATTCATCGCCATGGCACTCGTCTTGTCGATCGTTTTGCTTATCGCTACAGGATGCGATAAAGGAAAAGATGAGACGAAAATCATCGTCGGCGCAAGCCCGTCTCCCCATGCGGAGATTCTGCAAGAGATCGTCGAAGATCTGAAGAAAGAAGGCGTGACGCTCGAAATTCGCGAGTTCAGCGACTACAAGACGCCGAACATCGCTTTATCTGACGGCGATATCGACGCCAACTTCTTCCAGCATATCCCGTACTTCGTGACGGAGAATCGCGATGGGAAGTTCGGTCTCGAGATTCTCGGAGGCGTACACGTCGAGCCCATGGCTCTCTACTCGACGAAATACGCGTCGCTCGACGACTTGCCTGACGGCGCGGAGATCATGGTGCCGAACGACACGACAAACGAAGGGCGCGCGCTCCTGATTCTGCAAGAAGCCGGTTTGATTAAGTTAGCAGAGGGCGTGACGATCACCGCGACGCCGCAGGACATCGTCGACAACCCGAAAAACTTGAGGTTTACGGAGCTTGAAGCGGCTGCCATTCCGCTTGCGTATCAAGACGCGGACGGTGCCGTCATCAACGGAAACTACGCAATTGAACACGGTCTCAATCCCCTCAAAGACGCCATCCTCGTCGAAGGCTCCTCAAGCCCCTACGTCAACATCGTGGCGGTGAAGGACGGTCGCGCCAACGAGGAGGCTCTGCAAAAACTCTTAAAAGCCCTCCAAAGCGACAAAATCAAGACGTTCATTGAAGACAAGTACGACGGCGCCGTCATCCCTGCTTTCCAGTCGAAAGAAACGGCCGACAAGCTCGGGGCAGGTTACTAAGCGAAAGAGATATTTTTCGCTTAGAGCGAAAAACTCAGATCATACAGGATGATATGATCGCAGAACTAGAGGAGGCAGCTCCTAAAAATGAGTATACTCCTCTTTTCAATAGAGAGCCGAGTATTCAGTCGAGTAAACCGTGCAGCGTAATGCTTAAACTAAGAGACAAATCAGATAACTCATGGACCGATGAGGCAAAGTTGTTTCTTAAAAAACACGGGTTTACAACAGATCGGCGGGGGAAAAAGCATATTGCCAATTTGCCGGATGACGTTGTTTCTAAACACAATTTGCTTAAATCTGGGATAACAATTTCTAACGAGCGAGTTGTGCATATATTCGATGGTAAGCCGTATATGGACGCTCATGTTTTGTTTAGTTATATGGAGACAGCCATAATGTATCCGAGCAGAACAATGCTAGATAATGATCCGTGTTCATTTAAGCTGGTAAGAGAATATGAAGGCAGATATCTTTTGTATGTAGTGAGAAAATTTGACGAAAGCATGGATGAAACGTTTGAGAATACAATCATTTCGGGAAGAATTATCAATGAAAAACAGCTCAGAAAAGAATTTGGCAAAGAACTGAAGTAATGTTACAATCTAATTGCAGGCGATGTAGAGAAGCCGAGAGGCAAGTGTCGCTACGCTACCGGGTCGAAAAGACTGGTGAGAAATGAGATGTGGGGACAGGCACACCCACCGCTTGCACAAAAGACCGCCTT
>JAAZKT010000057.1 GCA_012799695.1 Clostridiaceae bacterium | reverse complement strand
TCCAGAATGACACATTCAGACCCATCCTCGGGGAAAATGACTCGATCTCCCCTTTGAGCTCGCCGCGCCGGTTTTACAAGTGTTCGCCATTTATTTCCCTCGATGCGGCGCAAGAGCAGAAATTCCAGATTTGCTCCCGTTGAATCACGGCGTCCATATAATCGTGCCGGTATTACGCGTGTGTCGTTGAGCACAAGACAATCACCCGGTGATAGATATGATGGTAAATCGGCGAAAAGCCGATGTTCGAGAGGCATACCGTTCTTCATAACGAGAAGCCTGCTCCGGTCGCGCACTTCCGTCGGTCTATTGGCAATCAATTCCCGCGGAAGATCGTAATCATAGGATGCTGTCAGAAGATCGCGGGCGACATCTCGTTCGGCGCTCTTTCGTGGCAACTCACCAAGTAGCGACTCGATCGCGAAAATCGTCTTCTTCAACGCTTTCTCCGATCGTTTCGCACGAATTACCGGACGATCTTTTTTCTTGATGCGTACAGGCTCCTCGGATAACGGCAAAAGCCCATAATTGGCGTTCATAGGTTGAAAAGTTTCCTCGTTCGAGGATGATACCCAGTGCGCCAACGCTCCCATCATCGTCTCAGGCGTGGGGATCATTGATTCAATTTCCTCAAATGAGAGCGATTTCGCCACGCCGAGAGCGGCGATAGCCGCCATCAACCCCGAAGCGATTGCCTCGACGTATCCTTCAAGTCCGGAGAGCTGACCGGCAAAAAAGAGCCGTCGATTCTCGCGCGACCGGAAGCCTTTTGAAAGTACGGAAGGACCGTTCAAGAACGAATTGCGATGCATGACACCATATCGCAAAAACTGTACATTTTTGAGTGCGGGAATTATGCCGAACACACGTCGTTGCTCAGGAAACGTCAACCTCGTCTGACATCCTACAAGCGATACCATTGTTCCCTTTTCGTTCTCCCGTCGAAGTTGAAGACAAGCGTAAGGCCTCTTACCCGTTCTCGGATCGATCAAACCGACCGGACGGAAAGGTCCGAAACGTAACGTATCCATGCCGCGTTCCGCTAACACCTCAACGGGCTGGCAATCCTTGAAATAGATACGGTCGAAATCGCGAATAGTAGCTCTCTCGGCTTCTACCAAAGCTTCACGAAATGCTGTATATTCGTCTTCATTCATCGGGCAGTTAATATAATCGTTTCCACCCTTTCCATATCGCGACGCGACGAAAGTATGTTTCAAATCGAGTGTGGATGCATCGACAATGGGCGCGACTGCGTCGTAAAAATGCATTCCGCCGACACCGGTCATCTGTTCGATGGATTCATAGAGCGACCCGGATGTGAGCGGTCCGGTCGCTATAATGACGACATCGCTATCTGTGACATCGTCAAGGTGGCGAACGGTCTTCTCAACGATTCGAATGTTCGGGTGCCGGATGATGGCGTCCGTAACCGATTGCGAGAATTTGTCGCGGTCGACGGCAAGAGCGCCCCCCGCCGGCACTGAAGTCTTATCGGCAATCGCAATAAGATGCGAGCCCATTGAACGCAGTTCGTGTTTCAAAAGACCTTGAGCTGTATCGATACGATCGGATTTAAGTGAATTGCTACAAACTAGTTCGGCAAAACAATCAGACATGTGCGCCGGCGAACGTACACCCGGTTTACTGTCAATCAGCGTAACGTCGGCGCCAAACGATGCGGCAGTCAGCGCTGCCTCCGACCCGGCAAGTCCAGCGCCTACAACTGTCAGCCTCACCCTTCTGCTTCCGCCTTCTTTTTCGTTTTCTTCGCGGTTGTCTTTTTCTTTTTTATGTTCGTAGGACATTCTTTGTTACCGCAACGTATGTAGTTGCGACCGCGGAATCTTTTCTGAACCATATAGCTTCCGCATGTTTCGCACTCTTTTCCGTCAATGGGTAAATCAAAGCTTGTAAAATCACAATCGGGATCGTTCGTCTTATCACAGAAAAAAAGCTGGTTGCCACGACGAATTTTCCGGACGCGAATCGGAGAATGACATTTCGGGCAATGCGATTTCGTCTCTTCAGAGATCGTTTCAGAGTATTTACATTCCGGATAGCGTGTGCAAGCGATAAACTTGCCGTAACGTCCGACGCGAATTACGAGATCTCCTTCCTCACACAAAGGACATTTTCTCCCGGTCGGTTCATCCTCAATGACGATCTTTTCTACTGTTTTCTTGGCTTTAATGACATCTTGATGGAAAGAACCATAAAATTTCTCCAAAAGCTGAACCCAATCGAGATCGCCGGATTCAACTTCATCAAGTTCTTTCTCCAATCCTGCCGTAAACTCAGTATCGACTATGTTGCGGAAATTTTCTTCCAACATGACGGTAACCGTCACGCCGAGCTCGGTCGGTTTGATTTGACGCCCCTCGCGTTCAACATACATGCGATCAAAGAGTGTAGAAATCGTCGGCGCATACGTCGAAGGTCGTCCGATGCCAAGTTCCTCCATCGCGCTGATCAGCGAAGCCTCCGTGTAGCGAGGCGGCGGTTGCGTGAATTTTTGCTCGGGTACGAGCTTATCAAGAAGAAGGCGCTCGCCTTCTTTAAGGTCGGGCAGATCGACTATTTCGGGCTCGTCGTCATCATCGCGACTGCCATTCTTGTCAGTATCGGCTTTCTCATCTTCCGTGATTCCGTAAAGACGAAGCCATCCCGGGAAAACGAGTTTCTCACCTCTCGATCGAAAGAGGTGGCTACCTGCCAGAATGTCAACCGTGACGCGCTCATAGACGGCTGTCTCCATCTGAGACGCGATAAAACGGTTCCAGATTAATTCATAAATCTTAAACTGATCCGCAGTCAAATATTCACGCACACGCGAGGGCGGCAAGTCGAAGTGAGACGGACGTATCGCCTCATGAGCATCTTGAGCGCTACTCTTATTCTTGTAAAAAGGAGCTCTTTTCGGCAAGTAGGCAGCACCGTATAAATCAGCGATCAAAGTTCTGGCGGCTTGGACGGCGTCAGCCGATACGCGAACAGAGTCTGTACGGATATACGTGACAAGCGATGTGTGCCCGTGTGGACCGAGTGTCACGCCCTCGTAAAGAGACTGTGCGGCTCGCATCGTGCGACTTGACGTGAACCCGAACGTGCGTGAACCGGCCTGTTGTAACGTGCTCGTCGTATAAGGAGCAAAGGGGCGGCGTTTGCGGTGTCCCGGTTTGACGAGATCGACGACGTAGTCACTCCCCTCTAATTCACCGAGGAGCTTATCTAGATCATCTTTAGAGGACAGCTTGACTCGCGATAAACGACCGCCTTTTTTTATGCCCTGATATAGCGAAGAAAAAGGCGTGTCGTCAGAGTTCTGTTTTAAAATCGCCCGCAATTTCCAGTATTCTTCAGGTACAAAAGCGTCAATCTCACGCTCGCGCATGACAACGAGACGCGTCGCAACCGACTGGACACGACCGGCAGATAGCCCTCTCCTGATCTTTTGCCAGAGCAAGGGGCTCAATTCATAACCGACGAGTCTGTCGAGGATGCGGCGTGACTGCTGTGCGTTAACAAGATCGATGTCGATGGGGCGCGGATGATCGACCGCTTCGTTAACAGCCTTCCTCGTAATCTCATGGAAAGCGATACGACAAGGATTTTCGGGCTCAATATTAAGCAAATACGCTAAATGCCAGGCGATCGCCTCCCCTTCACGGTCGGGGTCAGTTGCGAGAAGTATCCGGTCTGCCTTTTCAGCGGCTCCTCTCAATTCTCTGACGATCTTATCTTTTCCGGGCATCGTGATATACATCGGAGCGAATTTATTATTAATGTCAACGCCGATCGTCGAAGTCGGGAGATCTCGGATATGTCCGACAGACGACCGGACATCAAAGGATTGTCCGAGATATCGTGCGATTGTCTTAGCTTTGGCGGGCGATTCCACCACCACAAGTGTTCTATTGTTCATCAAAAAATCTCCAGTCTGAAGTCAAACATTATATACATGAGAAATTTAACGCTGTCAAAGAAGAAAGAAAAGTTCCCTAGAGGAAGAATACTAAGATGTCATCGGGAAACGACTCACGATCGCACGTATAGACCGCGGTAAAGACGTACAAGCCCCTTTTCTTGCAGAGTAGTTAATGAGAGAGCAGTTTTACGCAGATCGAGATGACAGTGCTCCGATACGGCACGAAGTGTCCGCGGAGCAGCCGCCAAAAGATTCAGAATGCACTCCTCTTCTTTGCTCAGATCATTTTGCTCATTTTCAGTCTGATTGCAATGAAGAGAAAAAGAGTGTGTATCGCTTGACTCTTTTCGATAGATAATATGCCTAGGTATGCGAGGGATATCGTCAATCGATTCGACGATTGTGGCACCTTCGCGAATCAGATCGTGGCAACTGCGACTTGTCCCGCTTAGGATTGATCCGGGTACCGCACAGACATCTCTTCCGTAATCTGCGGCAAATCCAGCCGTTATCAATGTTCCGCTGAAGCGTGACGCCTCCGTCACGAGCACTGCATCGCAAAGACCTGCTAAAATACGATTTCTTGCCGGAAAATGATATTTACGGGGCAAGGTTCCGAAGGGATACTCGGAGACGAGTGCGCCCGAGTGGACGATCTGTTCGAAAAGAGACGCATGCTCTCTGGGGTACACGATATCAACGCCGCAACCAAGAACGGCTACGGTCGCCGATCCGCCCGAAACGGCCACTCCGTGCGCCTGTCCATCAATGCCGCGAGCACCGCCCGAAACAATCGTGACGCCTCGTCGTACAAATTCCATGCAAAGTTTTTTCGTTACTTCTAAACCGTAAAAGGATGGATTACGCGTTCCGATTACCGTGATAACAAAGGGATCGTTCAGCGAAGAGATGCATTTTCCACGATAGAAAAGAATCGAAGGAGGTTGGTCCGTATGCAGAAGACGCTCAGGGTAATCACTATGAACGATGGAAATCGCGTGATCGTCGGTGGTCCGGTCAAACTTATCCGTATGCGATAATTCAGTCAGGAAACGGCTATAGAGCGCGTCTAGCTCCGGTGAATCGTCCTTTATCATAAGCAGTTGCTCAGGCAACCCTTCAAGACCATGGGCTTTTTTAAGAATTATGGCACGTTCGCTATGCGGGATGCGTAGTGCTGAGGCGGCCCTCGTAAACGCTGTGGCGATCTTCAATTGAGCTTCACTCATGTGCTCAGCCTCAACTCTGCGGCGTTACAAATGGCAGGCGAGCCTTGTAATGACTTGCCTCCGCAATGTCAATCTCTCTGATGAATTCATGCTGCTCTAAATCAGCAATCGTCCGAGCGATACGCAACATAGAGAAAAATGAGCGCACGGATAACTGATTCCTATCGGCGATATCCGCGGCAAACGTCATCGCTTTGTCACTTACGGCAAAATAGCGTTCAGGATCCGGCACTCTGACTTTTGCATTGAGGAAATTGGCAAGCCCTCTCCTTGACGCACGTTCCTGTTGTACAGCCCATGCGTTCGATATAAGTTCTTTAGTTAATTTGGCGTGTCTAATCGAGGAAGTGGAATCGGCGTCAGGAATCGATATCATTTCCTGTGTATCAACTCGAGTCAAGGATACTACAAGATCAAAACGGTCGAAGAGAGGTCCGCTGATTCGCGACAGGTGACGCCGGACAGCCGCGTCGTCGCATCGACACTGACCCTTCGGTTCCAACAGATAGCCGCATCGACAGGGATTACACGCCGCAACAAATAGAAAATCGGCAGGGAAAGTCGCGTTCCGCTCTGCTCGAGAAAGATGAATATGCCCCGTTTCGAGAGGTTCACGCAAGGCATCGAGAACGCGCGGCTGTATCTCAGTCACTTCGTCCAGAAAAAGGACTCCGCGATGTGCGAGCGTACATTCTCCGGGGCTGGGAATTAAGCCGCCACCGATAAGGGCGCCGCATGTTACGGTGTGATGCGTATGGCGAAATGGTCTACTTTTGACGAGGCCGCCCGAACGAGGTGCATGTCCGGAAACACTATATATCTTTGAGACTTCAAGTGACTCCTCAACCGTGAGAGGTGGTAAAATCTCCGGAATGACGGAAGCGAGCGAGGTCTTTCCGCACCCCGGAGCACCCATCAACAGGATCGGATGCCATCCGGCAGCAGCGATTGTGCATGCGCGAATGCCCTCTTCTTGACCTCGTATCATGCCGAAGGGATCGGCAGCTTCTAAATCTTGCACAGCCTCAGGTGCCGGTAGGGCGGCGGCGCGGCTCTTAGAACTACTGACACCTGAATAGCGTAGAACAGCTTCCTTGAGCGTGCTAACACCCTCATATCGAACAGAGTCGACGGCATTTGCTTCCCCTTCGCATGCGGAGGGACCGATGACATGTCGGATCCCTTTTTCTCTCAGCGATAAAAGGCGACCCAGCGCGCCATGAACATAACGAACATGACCGTCAAGTGACAACTCTCCGAATGCCGCCGTTTCGGAAGTCCCCGCCATACGTACAACTTGATCCGACGATGCCAAGACAGCGAGAGCGAGCGGCAAGTCGAATGCGCTACCTTGCTTCGGTAATGAAGCGGGGGCATAACTTGCGACGACGCGTCCCTTAGGAAAATTATAGCCGCTGTGTCTTATCGCGGCACGCACGCGATCACGCGATTCTCTTATAGCATGATCTCCCCTTCCCGTAACCTCGAACCTTGGCAATCCCGGAAGAATCGAGACTTCGATCTCTACGACGACACCCTCAAGCCCTGTCAGCGCGCATGAGCTGATGCGATGATAATTCTTAGCGCTCATGAAGACAGTTTCTCGCTCCCCGCGATTGATCCTTTATTGATTTGTCGTCATTGGAAGGCGCGTTGCGACATTTTGTCAGAATAGATACAGCTTGTCTCTCTGTACTGCGATTGTCTGAAGGCGCTATGGATATTATTTTTCTGATTGAACCTGTGTTTCTCTAAGCAGTACTTCCGGAGAAACACCAAAGGATTTACCTTTCCTCTACCAACTATTACGCAACTTTTCGGTTGCGAGAGTTATTCTGATTATAAATTATACTAATAAGGCGGCCGTACGGCTAAAATAAGTGTAACATGTTGTTTGTCAAAGATACTTACGCATATACAGATGCGACCGTGTCCTAGTTCAATCTGAGAGTAGCAGATGCGCCACCTTATTCAAGCTCGTTTCTGGATGTATCAACTCTCAATCGAAGAAAGTGAAAAATGACGAAGCTTCCGAAACAAACCTCTATAATCGTAGAAAACGAGGGAGTATAAATACAAATGAAACTAGGTGTTATCGGACTGCCCAATGTCGGAAAAAGCACACTGTTCAATGCATTGACGAATGCGAACGCCAATGTCGCGAATTATCCGTTCTGTACGATTGAACCGAACATCGGCGTTGTTCCCATACGTGACGATCGTCTCCGCGGTTTGGCAGATATTTTCCAATCAGAAAAAACTGTTCAAGCGACGGTCGAATTTGTTGACATCGCGGGACTCGTCCAAGGAGCGAGTCATGGGGAAGGATTAGGCAACCGATTTCTTTCTCACATTCGCGAAGTTGACGCGCTCTTGCATGTCGTTCGCTGTTTCGAAAATGGCGATATCGCACATGTCAATAAGAAAATTGACGCACTTGCCGATTACCGCACGGTGGAGACAGAACTCATACTTGCTGACATTGAGCATCTTGAGCGCCGTCACGAAAGGGTCGTTCGAGCCGCCAAGTCCAATACGCCTGAAATATTAGACGAACTTGCCGTTATCGAGAGGCTTCTCGACCATTTGAACGATGGCCGACCAGCGAGAGATTTCAGTTTTGATTCGAGTGAGTTCGAATTCTTACGCCATCTTTCACTCTTGACGATGAAACCTGAAATGATCGTCGCGAATGTCGCCGAATCGGACGACGGCTTCAGTCAGCTTTGCTTGAATGAGCTGATCGATGCATTCGACTCTGAGAAAGCGATCATTCCGCTTTCTTTACGCCTTGAATCGGAGATTGCCGAACTTCCCGCTGAGGAGCAGGTACTATTCTTGGAAGAATTAGGCTTAGAGTGCGACGGCCTTACGCGCGTTATCCGATGTGCCTACGAACTCCTTGGATTGATCTCGTTTTTTACGGCGAATAAAAAGGAAGCACATGCATGGACAATTCGTCGCGGTTCAAGCGCCTTCGATGCCGCCGGTATCATTCACACTGATTTTCAAAGAGGATTTATTCGAGCCGAGGTCATACCTCTTGAGGAACTTCTTGACCGAGGGTCACTCGTCGCTGCACGTGAAAAAGGTCTTGTACGATCGGAAGGCAAATCATATGTCGTGCGCGAAGACGACTTCATACTCTTTCGATTCAACGTTTGAGTGATGATCGATCAGTCAATAGGACTCTCGGGAATACCCGGAAGCGAGATCCCGCGCAAACCCAACTCTTGTCGAAGTAATTTATGGACTTTATCTTCTAATTCCAAAAACGATCCGTTGTTCGTGATTTCAAAATGTGCGAGTTCCTTGTATTGATCCGGTGACATTTGTACACGCATACGACGAAGAGCGTCGCTATCGCTCATACCGCGTCTTCTGAGCCGTTCAAGTCGGATATCGTCGTCAGCTCTGATCGCCCATATCTGATCGGTGTTGTCAATAAAGCCGCGCTCAATTGGGATAGGTGCATCGAGAACGACAGCTTTGATTTTCATCTTTTCCATCTCCTCTAAGCGGCAGTCAACGGCAGCAATGACGTCCTCGTGGATGATGGAGCTCAGTGTATCGAGCGCCCGTTTGTCTGTAAAAGCCAGATCAGCCATTTTATTACGCATGAGAGCGCCGTTCTCATCGATCAAGTCTGTACCCAATACTTCCCCTATTCGCGCCGTCGTATCGGACGCTCTGTCCGTCAGCTCATGCGCAATGGCGTCTGCATCTATGACCGGTATACCTGCCGCCCGGCAAATGGAAGCAACTACGCTCTTACCGGTTCCGATTCCACCGGTAATACCAAGCACAAACATGTCAAAACAAACCTTTCTACGCGTTAAACGGCTCGACTTGCATCACGCTAACTCAATTCTCCCCACGTGTAACCGGCCTTTGCGTCTGCAATCAGAGGAACAGAAAGCTCCATCGCCTGTTCCATCACTTCGCGCAAGAGCGAGATGACGCAATCCTTGTCCTTTTCACTCGCTTCGATAATCAATTCGTCATGAACTTGCAGGATAAGTCGCGCTTCTATTTTATTATTTTTCAGCAATCGGGAGACATTGACCATGGCAATTTTAATCAGGTCGGCCGCCGTCCCTTGGACAGGTGCATTCATGGCCGCTCGGATGCCGAAGTTGTAGAGATTTCTGTTCTGAGACTGAAGCTCCGGCAGATAGCGGCGTCGATGGAAGAGCGTCTCCACATAACCCTGCTCTTTAGCAACTTCTCCCTGAAGATTCAACCAAGCGTCCACTTGTGGGTATTTGTCATGGTAACGGTTGATAAGTCTTCTCGCATGAGAAATGGGAATCCCAAGATCGCGAGACAATCCGAAATCGGAGATGCCGTATGTAATGCTGAAATTAACCGTTTTGGCGACGCTTCGCTCATGTGCAGTGATATCTTGTTCGCTCTTCCCAAAGAGGGCAGATGCAGTCACGCGGTGGACGTCGCGCCCTTCATTGAATGCATCTGAAAGATTCTTGTCACCGGACAGGTGTGCAAGAAGACGCAGTTCGATTTGACTGTAATCGGCACCAATCAAAACATATCCGGGCGAAGCGATGAAGAGCTCGCGGATACGCTTACCGCGATCGGTACGAATAGGGATATTCTGGAGATTAGGATTTGAGCTCGATAATCGACCGGTTGTCGTCAGCGCTTGATTATATGTTGTACGAATTCTTCCATCGCTGTCAATTTCCTTCTTCAGCCCCTCGAGGAATGTCCCACGCAATTTCGTCAATTCGCGATACTCGAAGATGGAATCAATGATCGGATGGAATCCTCGCAACCGTTCAAGTTCATCTGCTGCCGTACTGAATTGGCCACTCGAGCTTTTTCGTCCTGTTGGCAGTCCCAAATCTTCATACAGAACTTCCGATAGCTGTTGCGGGGAATTGATGTTGAATTCCTTTCCTGCCTCGAGATAGATTGACCGTTCGAGCGATTCGATCTCCTCGAGCATGGAAGACGACTCGGTCTCCAACGCTTCAATGTCGACGAGTACTCCAACATGTTCCATGTCTGCCAATACGTTGACAAGCTCCATCTCGACTTGAGCGAGAGGCGAGACCCCTCTATCATCGAGTCTATCCGTCTGTAATTCCATCGATTGTAGCAGCAAGAGACAAAGTCGTTTGCGCTCGGCGTTCAGATCTTTCAGTAAAGGAAGATCATTATCTTCATACGGCTGGTATGCGTCGCCCAGCGATGCACGTAACGCAAAGTTAATATCGTCCGCTCTACCGAGCTCGTTCAAAAGATATGAGGCGATCATCACGTCGAAGACAGCGCGGGCGGGCGAGCTCAAACCGTTTTTGCGCAACTGACGCTTAAAATCCCACGTGACGAAAGTATTCCTACACTGCTCGATCAAATGAAGGATCGGCAAGGGATCGGAAAAGTGAAAACAAGATTGTCTCGTGAGCAGGAGTCCATCGCCACCATTCCCCGGAAGCATAAAAGCGACCGTATCATCGTCGGCAAGTGTGGGCAACCATTTATCAATTGATGCGCATACACGGATACGGTCGGCCATAACTTTGAGATCCTCTCGGGCTGTCCCGGTTACCGGAGAAGTAAGATTGAAGCGCTCCAAGAAAGAGCGAAAGTTAAGACGCGTCAAAAGCTGTGCGAGGGCCTCTCGATCCATTGCGTCGTCGATGTCGGTCGAAAGCAATTCATCAACTCCCTCAAGCGGAACGCTACGACAGATAACGGAAAGTTCACGTGAAAGTTTCGCCATCTCCTCCCCGACCGTCAAGTTTCCAAGAAGCGCGCCCTTCATGTCGCCAAGATTCTCGTAGACCCCGTCGATGCTCCCGTATTCTTGAATGAGCTTGATTGCGGTCTTCTGACCGACTCCTCTGATCCCCGGAATATTGTCCGAAGCATCGCCCATCAGCCCCTTCACGTCCACCCATTGTGACGGAGAAAGATTGTATTCATCCATCATGACGTCAGGAGTGATAACTTCGCTCTCCGAACCGTCCCTCTTTGTCGTCAAGAGTACGACCGACGTATTGTCAGATATGAGCTGTAATGTATCGCGATCACCCGTTAAGATTTTCACAGACATTCCGCGCGCTTCGCCGAT
>JAAZKT010000001.1 GCA_012799695.1 Clostridiaceae bacterium | reverse complement strand
GAGCCGCTGACCGTCAAAGGCATGCGAGAGATCACTTCATTCGGCGGCTGGCGCCGTTACATGGATGAGAAGGAAAGTTAAGCGTCACTTTCATCTAGCTTCGGTATCTCTTCGACACTCAGCGGTATCTCCGCAAGGTTGAGGTTGACGTGACAATAGCCGAACGGCCTGTCATTGAGGTAATTCTGGTGATAGTCTTCTGCTGTGTAGTAATTGCGTAGCTTGAGAACTTCGACGACGATCGGGCGCTCATAGTCTTTGCGTCGAAAATCGATGTATTCGCACACAGACTTAAAATCGTCCATAGTCTCGACATAGACGCCGGAGCGGTACTGCGTTCCGATGTCGTTACCTTGGCGATTTTTTGTCGTCGGGTCGATCATCCGGAAAAAATGAGCCATGATCTCACGGAGCGTGAGGACATCGGCGTCGTACGTCAGCTTGACCGTCTCCGCATGCCCTGTCGTTCCACTGCAAACTTCTTCGTACGTGGGATGTGGCGTGTTTCCGTTGGCGTAGCCTGTCTCCGTCGCCAAAACACCTTCTCCGAGAATTTGAAAATAGCGTTCAACTCCCCAAAAGCACCCGCCCGCAAGATAAATTACCCTCTTATTCATACATATTGTTTTCTTGGTATCACGTATTTGTCACAATTGTTCAACTTCATTATGTTTCGATTCTACAACTACGCATTATAGTTTGGTTGTAGCAAAAAGCTACGACAACACCTCTTCATACGTCTCCTCGATAAGGGCTCCCAAGGAGCCCTTATCACTTTTTCGGGAAAATTGATTAAAGAGTGATCAAACCTGCTCGTTATCCGTTCAGTTGGGCAAGTTTTTCATCGCGAACGCGATTGACATTCCAAATCACTTTCTCGATATCAATCGTCATTAATTTACCGTCCCTATAGAGGATACGTCCATCAACCATGGTTAACGCGACGTCGGATGCGTTTGCATTCGTGAAGAGACTCGTGCCGTAATCGTACATGGGTTGGAAATGGAACGCGTTCATATCGACGACGGCTAGGTCGGCACGGAATCCGGGTTCGAGCAGTCCCGTGTCCTCGCGTCCCTGTGCCAGCGCACCGTTTCTCGTGGCAAAAGTGAGAAGATCACCGGTCGAGAAGAGGAGAGGGTCTCGGTGTATGCCTTTAGCGAGATACGATGCCAAGGTGACCTCTTCGATCATGTCGAGATTGTTATTGCTACCGGCACCGTCCGTTCCGATCGTCACGCGGATGTCATGATCGTGCCAGCTTTTCACATCGGCAAGTCCGCTACCGATTTTAAGATTGGAAGAGGGCATATGGCAGAGCGTGACACCTTGGTCGCGCAGCAGGTCGTAATCTTCTCCTTCGATAAAAATCGCGTGAGCGGCCGTTGTGGGCACATCAAAAAGTCCGAGCTCAGTGAAATACGCTGTCGGTGTTTTACCGTGGAGTTCTTTGCATTGTTCATGTTCTTGTTCCGTTTCGGAAAGATGGACGTGCATACGGAGTTCATTCCCGCGTGCATAGTCCGCGATGGCTCGAACGAGGGCGGGAACGCTCGTGTACTGAGCATGAAGCGAGGCGTTGGCGATAACGCGTCCATCCGACGTTTCCGCATCGCGACGCATCTGTTCCGTTTCTCTGTACCAAGCCGTTTCCTCGAGGACGGTCGTGTCGTCACCGGTGAGACCGTTGGAGAGACTCGCCTTGATGCCCGTTTCCATAACGGCACGAAAGACGCCCTGAATGCGCATATACATATCTGTAAAAGAAACCGTTCCACTACGGAGCATTTCTGCGATTCCGAGCATGGAACCCCAGTAGACATCTTCTTCCGTGAGAAGCGCTTCAAAGGGGAAGATCCTCTTATAGAGCCAGTCGGCGAGCGGCAATTTTTCACCGTATCCGCGTGTCAGGGTCATCGGAACATGAGAGTGGTTGTTGAAAAAACCTGGAATAAGCAGTTTCCCCGAGCCGTCGTACACTTCATTCTCACGCTTTTGAGCGTCCGTCAGATCGCAATTGCATGGTTCAATAGAAGTGATGAACGCTCCGTCAGTGCGGACATTCATGTTTTCCTTAGTTTCCCCATCGGAGTCGATGATGGCAATATTGTAAAATAACATCGTCATTCCCTTCCTTCGTAAAATATTTTGTTATGCGAAACGTGTTACATGCGCAAAAGAACGCCTTCAATCAGTGCGCCGAGTTTGTCGGCCGAGGCGCGTGCGACGACACCGACCTCCTCATCGGAGAGAGGTTGATCGAAGACGCCTGCCGCCATATTTGTAATGAGTGAGAAACCCAAGACCTCCATCCCCGCATGGCCGGCGGTCAATGTCTCCGTGACGGTCGACATACCGACGGCATCACCTCCGAGTACACGGATTGCACGGATTTCGGCGGGTGTCTCAAATTGTGGACCGGGACAATAGTAGTAGACTCCTTCATGTAACTTGAGGGGCGGTGCCAGGGTTGAAGCTACTTCAAAGGCCAATTGGCGCAGACGAGGTGTATAAAGTGTTGATACATCGAAAAAGCGACTGCCGAATTCTTCTAAATTGGGACCCGTCATCGGGCTTGCGCCTTCGAGTTTGATATGGTCCGAGATCACCATGATGTCGCCGACGCGATAGTTGAGATTCACGCCGCCAGCGGCGTTCGTGACGATCAGTGTTTTGACGCCGAGAAGCGACAGGACGCGGACGGGAACCGCGAGCTCCGTATAAGAATACCCCTCATAGAAATGAAAACGCCCCGACATGATGACCGCGGGACGCCGACCGAGGTGCCCGAAGACGAAATTCCCGGCGTGTGATGGATTGGTCGATAGGAGAAAGCCCGGAACATCGCTGTAATCGATCTCGGTACGATGTTCCATTAAGTCTGCGATGCCTCCCAATGAGGAACCGAGAATGATGGCTACTTCAGGTTGGATGGAAACTCTCTTCTGAATGGCTTCCGCTGCAGTTTTATAGCGCGCAAAATCAGGTTTTACAAGCATCGTGATCAATCTCCAACTTCTACGTCCGGGCCGGGATCAGTAACATCCGGTGCCTCCGTTTCCGGAGGTGTCGCGTGTAGCGGACAAGGCATACTGGGCGCATTGCCTTTCAAGGAGTCGAAAAATTCTCTGGAGGTTCTTGTGCAGTACTCAGTCGGCAATTGACCGGATTCGGCACAAACAGTGCGCGAGACTACATTATCCGACATAGCAAAAGGCTTGACAGGCAAATTCTCATGGATCTGGAGCATGACATCTTTCCAGATCAGAATAGGACAACGCGTATCGGTCTCATTAATCTCCGTACGTCTTCCGTAGGCGTTGTCGAACCCATACCAGACGGCTGCGGTGTAATACGGAGTATATCCGGCGAACCAGCGATCAACGCGTTCATCGGATGTACCTGTTTTTCCTGCTGCTTTTTGTCTCCCGAGCTTTGCGTACGGACCGATCCAGTTGGCGTTTTCCAATGTGTCGACAAGCAAGTTCGTCATGATGTCCGCCGTCTCCGTCGAGAACACTTGATCAAACTCCGGCTTGTGCTCGAGAAGAACATTACCTTCTGCATCGAGGACGCGTGTGAACAGGTAAGGTTTTGTGAAGAGGCCGCGACTTGCAAAAGCAGAGAAGGCACCCGCCATTTCAACCGTTGTCATGCCCTTTGCGAAACCGCCAAGCGCCCCTGCCGGTTGAGGTTCGTTCATCCGATCGATCCCCATCCGTTTCAGGTAGGACAATCCGACCATCGGCGTAAGCATGTTTGCGTAGACTTCGACAGCCGTCGTGTTCAGCGAGTTGCGAAGCGCCCAGCGAACGGTGACAGGACCGTAGTGTCTGCGGCTGTGGTTTACCGGCCATTCCTTTTCGGGATTTTGCGGGTCTAGATATTTAGGCTCATCCATCAAAATGGTTGCGGCGGTAATGATGCCCATATCCATGGCGGGACCGTAGTCAAGGATCGGCTTGATGGATGACCCGGGTTGTCTGTACGCCTGTGTGGCGCGATTGAAGCCGAGATTTGTTTTCTTTTCACCGAATCCGCCGACCATCGCGACGATCTGTCCAAGAGAGGAGGGGTCATTCGAGATGACGGTTATGCCGGCTTCCGGCATCTGGGGCATATCGGGGAGTTTATCATAATTAACGGAGAACAGCTCTTTTTTCTTGAAGCTCGCTTCCGCCATGCGCTGGATCTCGGGATCGAGTGTCGTCTCGATCGTCAATCCGTGTTGGAAAACGGCCGTGTGAGCAAGCCGGCGTGAGTACCCGCGCTGTTTCATCAATTGATCGATGACTTCGTTGATCACGGCATCGACGAAATAGGAGTTGATCTGTCCCGAACCTGAAGTCTCGTCAAGCGCACGGAAGTCGAGCTCGCGATTGAGCGCTTCCTGGTACTCGTCTTCAGTAATTTTGCCGATCTCGAGCATCTTCGCCAGTGTTATACGCATACGCCGTAACGCATTGCGCCTTCCGTACTCTGTTGCCGGATTATAGATAGAGGGTAGATTAGGAATACCTGCGAGGAAGGCGCATTCAGCCAAGTCAAGTTTTGAAATGTCTTTCCCGAAGTATGCTTTCGCGGCTGACTGGACGCCGACATATCGGTTACCCATGGGCACCATGTTGACGAACAGTTCCATAATCTCGTCTTTGGAGAGATTTTTTTCAAGCTCAGTTGCCCGCTCCCATTCCTGAATTTTTCGTTGGGCGGAGCGTTCATTTTCGCCTGACATCATTTTGACGACTTGTTGCGTGATCGTCGACGCGCCGTGCGTGTCACCACCTAATGTGAGGAATACATTGCCTATTGCGTTCGCAATGCGTTTCGGATCGATTCCGCTATGTGTCTCGAAGCGTTCGTCCTCGATCGCGATAAAAGCTTCATCGAGATAAGTCGGTTTGACAACCGAAATAGGCACATACTCACGAAGGATATTCTGAGAACCTGTAAGGATAGCAGCCTGCTGCCCGTAGCGATCGTATATGTACGTTGCGTCGTACGTCTTTCTGATGTCGACAATTTCAAGGGGTTGAGCCGTCGAAACATAACCGGACAGCATGCCTAATCCCGATCCGCCTATAAAGGCAATCGTCGCTAGGAGAATAACCAATACGAATAAGAGTCCCTTGCGGACACCCGACCATAGCGCTGCCGGAACCGATACGACCGATATGCTTCGTGTGGGGCGTCCGACAGTGCGTTTGCGCAACTCACGTTTACTTTTTTTGAATTTTCTGCTTTGGCGAATGGAAGCAGGGAGAATGGACGTGTTTCGAACTTTCGATGCAGGTCTTTGAACGAACCGCGTATTATCGCTACGGCTACTCGGCTTTGGTGACGGCACGGTACGCTTGACGACTTGCGTGTTTCGGCTCAACGTCTCAGAAGTAGCGTTTCTGCGCGGCGCACGACCGCCGGCGTACTGCGGTCGGTTCTCCTCTCTTGTATCGCGCTTTTGTCTTTGGTCTCGCTCGTTCATAAATCCGGTTTTCCGTTAATATAGGAATTCAGTAACGCCATTTTATCATAGGTTGCGAATTCCTGATAAAAATAGGCGCGTCAAGCCCCCTGTCTCACTTGAATTAATCCTCAGTTTCATTTAATGTTGATTCAGCAGATGAGAAAGCTGCAGGCGATGTCAAATGCAGTGGAATCTGTTTCGTATCCAACGATGAAAAGAGGTAACTGAATATGAGAACTTGTCCAAATGGACATCCCGTTCCCGACAATGCCGTGTTCTGCACGACATGTGGAGCGCGTATGCCCGCCGCATCTCCAGGGTACGGGCAGCCGGCGCAAGGGCAACCTTACATGCACGCTGATCAAGCACCGCCCAACCAAGGGTATCAGCAGGCTCCGCAGTACCAACAGCCCCCGTATCAGCAGGCCCCGCCATATCAACAGCCGCCGTATGGACCCCCGCAGGGTGGTATGCCGTTGACAGGTTTTCGCGGTGAGGTTCGCTCACCCGGAATGGTCATTCTCCTGAGCATCATTACTTGTGGTATTTACTCACTTATTTGGATCTACTCGGTTTCAAAAGAGATGAACAACGTGCTGGGGTACGAGGCAACGAAGCCGCAGTATACTTTCTACGGACTGTTGTGCGGTATTTTCACACTCATACTATGGTCACAGGTCGATGATGCGCTCGTCGAGATTGATCGCAGGAGAGGCATTATCTCGTCGAAAAAGTTCCTGACGTGGCTACTGCTTACCATCTTCCTCGGAGTTGGTGGGTTTGTCATGATGTATGATGTGCAGTCGCGTCTGAACGCTCTCTACGAAGGCCGTTACTAATCATTCACAGCGGTCAGTCCGACTAATTGAAGAATCAGTTTTGAACGGGCGGCACCACTGCGCGGCGTCGCCCGTTGTGCTCAAATAGCAGTTCGTCTCGTATTTGCTTAGTGGGAGAAGACTTGTCGTATGAGTGCGATAAGCTTTCCCCACACGGAGTTTTCGTTGTAGAGCATGGGTTCCGTGTGCGGGAAGAGCAGAATCATCCGGATGACGTAGACAATTAAATAGAGCGCGGCAAGCGAGAAAAAGATAATCTCGGTCGCACGCGGTGAAAGAGGTGAATGGAGCTGCTTACCTCTTTTTTTTGCGACAAAGCGTGCGATCGTAAAGGTCGGGATCACTACGAGCAAAAGCAACGTGATAAAAATGAGCGGGTGCATGCGCAATGCGTCCAAGATTTTTCCATGAAGCAAGAGTTTTACGGCGCGCGTGCTTCCGCATCCTGCACAAGGGATTCCGAATATCGAGGAAATGAAGCATGACGAGCCTAACAACTCCGCAATCAGGAGAAGGAAGAGTGCGAGCACGACGAGAGGCTTCAACTTGTCGCGACTTGTTTTTGTATTTGAATCATTTGAATGCTGATTCTGCTCGTCCATGTCATTTCTCATTCTATCTGTCGTGACTTCGTTCGTACCGCTTGTCGTGTCCGGCGAATGAGGCGGTCATGCTCGCTCTCATTATCGCGCCAGACGAGTTTGTGTTTCAACCATATGCGCAAAAATGCCGTTTTTCTCCATTAGCTGAGCATGTGAACCCTTTTCGACGATCTCACCCTGATCAAGCACATAGATTTTATTCGCATGGCGAATCGTTGAAAGTCGGTGGGCGATGATCAAGGTCGTCCTGCCTTTTGACAGACGCTCAATGCCGTGCTGTATAATCGCTTCCGTTTCAGTATCGATATGAGAGGTCGCTTCGTCGAGGATGAGAATAGTGGGATTTTGCGCGAGTGCCCGTGCAAAGGAAATCAGTTGTCGCTCTCCGGCGGAGAATTCACTGCCACGCTCGCGTACCGGTGTTTGCATTCCTTTGCCGAGACGCGCGAGGAAAGCGCCGCCGCCGACTTCGATAAGTGCCTGTCGGGCATCCTCAGAGCTGATCCAAGGTCGATTGAGCGTGATGTTCGATTCGACAGTCCCTGTGAACAGGAAAGGTTCCTGCGTCACGATCGCCATGTGGCTGCGAACCGACTTTTTGTTTAGCGTTGTCAAGTCTTTCCCATCGATGAGAATTCGCCCTTCATCGGGTTGGTAAAACGAAAATATGAGGTTCATCACAGTCGATTTGCCTGCGCCTGTCTGTCCGACAAAGGCTGCGGTGACGCCTTGTGGGACATTGAAACTGACATCGCGGAGGACGATCTCATCTTGTTTGTAAGCAAAGGTGACATGCTCGAACGACACATCTCCGTCTACATGTTCGATGATTTCGCCCGTATCGGATAGTGCTTCGCGGTCGAGCAGTTCAAAGATGTGATCCGCCGCACCTCGCGCGCGCTCCAAATTCCCCAAATGCTGCATGGCGCGATTCATCTGCGTGAAAAAGCGAATCATGTAATCAATAAAGAGATAAAGATGACCAATCGGCACGATACTGATTTCGAGGATGTTGCCGATGCCGAAATAGAGAAGTGCGAAGGAGAGCATCAAGTAGTTGAGTGATTCCGTGGCATTGTAACCGCTGTAAGAATGCAGACGCGTCATTCCAAGTCCGTTGCGGAAGACATCGTCGTTTATTTCACTGTAAGCGGCATACATCGAGCGTTCGCGATTAAATGACTGGATGACTTCGATGCCTTGAATGTATTCGTTCATACCGGCATTAAGCCGACTGATTCCTCTTCTGGCATTGCGACTGTACCGAAGCGACTTCCTCTTGAAATCGCGAAACATGAAGAAGAGAATTGGGAACGAGAGCGATGCGATGAGGAACAGACGCCAGTCAACCGACAGCAAACCGAACAAAATGCCTAGGGCGAAGACACCTGCCATCAGGAGTTGCGAGAGAACGGTATTGAAGAATACTCGAACGGCTTTCGTATCGTTGGTGATGCGCGAGACGACCGTTCCCGCCGCCAATGTATCGAAGTATGAGACAGGCATGTTCTGTACGTGACGCATCACTTGTCGTTGCATCACGACGGAAATACGGTTGGATGCCGTCTGGTTGGCGATGCTTCCCGCATAGCGCGTCGCGAGCGAGAGAAGTACGGATAAAGCGTAGAGCACGATGATCCAGATAAATGTCATGTAATCGCGTGCGCCAACGCCCACGATGATTTCTCCGTCGAGAATGCGTGAGAGCAAATAGGGACCGGCAAGATCGAGTCCAACCGTCAAGATGGTGAGAAGGAGCCCGCCGATAAGAGGGCGGAGTGCGTATTTGGCATATCCGAACAGGCGGAGAAAACTTGCTTTCGACTTCGTATTGTTCTCAGGGTGATTCGTGTTTGTCATGAGCGCACCTCCTTTCTCCATAATGTCGTCTCTTCCAGTTGTTGCTTCTCGTACTGTTCGCGGTACCAGCCGCCGGCTGCCATCAACTCTTCATGTGTTCCGCGCGCTACGATACAACCGTTCTCGAGAACAATGATTAAATCGGCGTCACGAATGGCTGAGAGTCTGTGCGAACTCACGAGCGTCGTTTTACCGGCACGTTCACGGGCGAGCGCGGCGAGGACATTTTTCTCCGTGATGGCATCGACTGCAGAGAGGCAATCGTCGAGGATGAGGACTTCAGGATTGGCGAGCAGGGCGCGAGCGATGGAGATGCGTTGTTTCTGACCACCCGAAAGCGCAATGCCCTGTTCACCTGTCAATGTATCAAGTCCTTCAGGCAAAAACTCGATGTCTTTCTCGAAGTCGGCCGTGGCGATGGCTCGGTCAAGTGTCTCTTGCGGGATGGGGAGAGGTTCGCCCTTTTTGTTCTTCCGGCCTTCGACTGTTTTGACGATTTCACGGTAGCTTTTCTTCCAGAAAGCTTGTTCAGAGGTCTGCTCCTCCTCACTGAGAGGCCAACCCTCACGGTTGAGGTCGGCCCCGAGAAGGATGTTTTCCAGCACAGTCAATGAGAACAACGTGCTTTCTTGTGGGACGTATCCGATTCGTCTGCGTATGCTCCTTCTGTCGTAGAGTCGGATGGGGAGATCGTTCAGACGCAGTCTTTCCGCCGGAGCCGGCAAAGCACAATCTTGAACAGTTGAAGTGAGATCGCCCTCCTGCGGATAAAACCGAAGAATCTGTTTGAGAAGAGCCGTTTTACCCGATCCGACGCGTCCGACAACGCCGAGCGTCATTCCTTGTTTGACGGTAAAAGAGATGTCTTCGAGGATCGGCTTTTTTTCTCCTGGCCAAGAAAAGGAGAAGCGGTCGAATGTGATGTCGCCGATTTCTTCGCAGATGATGGCGTCCGGAGGATCTGAAATTTCTTCACGCCAGTCCCAGATCTCTTGAATGCGCTCCATCGAGGCGGAACCCGATTGCGAGGTGTTGATAAACTCGCCCATCGCAATCATCGGCCATGAGAGCATGCCGAGATAGAATACATGCGTCATCAACTGGCCGATCGTGATGGCGCCCGTTTTGACCAGATTGGCTCCGAGGATCATCGCAATGACAAAAGAGGTTCCCTGTACAAAGCGTGAAGCGGGCACAAACAGGGCATCGAGTCTTGCGACTTTAAGGTTCTGCCGATAGAGCTGATCCGCGCGTCCCTCGAAGGTTTCCATCTCCTGTTCTTCCAAGACAAACGCCCTCACGACGCGAACGCCTTGAACGTTCTCGAGTACGCGGTCATTCATCTCGTCGAATGCCTGTTGAGCCAGATCGTATTCGTGGTATAGTTTTTTGCCTATCAGCTTCGAGGAGAGAATCAGGAGCGGATATGGGAGTACCGTGAGCAGCGTCAGTAGCCACGACCCGCTGATCGCCATGATGCAGATAATTGAAATTTGATATAGAGTCGCGTCAAAAAGGAGCATGATGCCAAAGGATGCCATCTCGCCTATGGAACTGACATCGTTCGTCGATTTTCCCATCAGGCTCCCGGTCGAGTGTGTCAGAAAGAACGGGGCATTCTGATTGAGTATCTTCTTGATCGTCTTTTGGCGCGCAACCAACTCGGAGACATCAAACGCTTTGATGAGATAGTACGACCAAAGAAAACCGGTCACGTAATACAATGCCGTTAAAACGAGAAGCATCGCGACGTAGACAAGAAGCGATGTAATCGTCAGTTCATCGGCGATAATTCGGTCGGCAATAAAGCCGGCAAACCAAGGCGGCGCGACAGCAATTCCGTATGATAGCGTAATCATGACGGTAGCAATCAGATATTCTTTTGAATACTTATCTATGAGCCACTGAAATTGTCTTTTCAGGTTTTTAAGCATATGATTCGGATTTCGTCCCCTCGTTATCTCATATTTGCCATCACTTTATACCAGTAATTCACAAAGGAGGTCAAACGGTGAAGCGTCTGCGCGCAAGGAACCGCAAGTGGTGAGGGTAACTGTGCACATGACAAGGAAGCCTAGGTGAAGTTGAACGATAAATCGTTGGACGATTCAACCTTTCTCATTATTCGAACATGACGTTTAGCGAAGAATAGAGATAAATCTCGATAACGTCGCAATGGTTGAGAAAACGCCTGCGAACATGATGATTGAAAGGTAAATGAACTGCCATTTGCGGTTGTCGTCTAGGTGTGTCAACGACGCCACCTGTCGCGCATGAATCATCGCGCTGAATACAATTCCCATGAGGGCAAGGACGATGCCGAAGAGAGAATTGCCCGAGAAGATGGAAGGCAGTGAGAGTGCGAAGAACAGGACCAGATACTGCCAAGCAACTTTGCCTACTGCCAACGTGTGTTGGAAAGGCAGTGTGCGTTGACGAAAAAAGTAACGTGCAATGATCCACATGATCAACGTAAAGAGAAGGATAACGATTGCGACTACTACGATACCGGTCAACCATGAAAATGCCACGTACTGCAAGCTAGGTTTCAGCGAAGCATTCGGTGTCTGAACGACTGATAAAAAGCGATTCAAACTTAGATAGTGCATGCCTGAAAGAAGAACGGCGGTCGAAAGCCAGACGGCGTGGGACAGCGTCCATGCGGTCGACAATGATTGAGTCATGTGAAGTGCCGGGGTCGCAAAAAATCGAACGAACCCCGAGAGAACGTTGTTACGGGTTGCGCGCCTCCGCTGTGCAGTGTTCTGTTGGTAAGGTGGTGTGCTGTATGAATATTGGCTCTGTTGCTGTGCCTGACGAGCCTTTGCCTGTCGTTTTGCTTCTTTTCGAGCGCGATTATCAGCGCGCCGTTCAGACCATGAAGGACGAGCGGTACGCTCGCCGCGACCGGAAGTGTTTGCTGTTGTCCGACTTTCGCTTTGTGTCTGTTGCGAAGTTTGTGAGCGGTCGGGTGGCGGGGCGGTGTTTCCGCCCGGCGAGGCGGTTTGCTGTGAAGCAGTTGACGTGAAACTTTTGCTCGAGGCGAATGAGCGCTCGCGGCAACGGCATTTTTCGTTCTCTTCCAGTTCACGTCCGCAGTAAAAGCAATATCTCGCCATGTGTATCGCTAGTTCTCCTGTTCTCACTGTGCTCGTCAAAATCGCGCTTGTTTTCGCCTATTCGACATTACTGTAACGTGAAGATGTTAATATAATGTGGCATAAATGAAAAAGGAGCGCCACAATGCGATCGGAAAAATCATCAGATATTTCAACGCAATCAACTGTTAGAGCACCTAAACGCTTTATTTATCGATTATACCTGGTCATTGCCTGGATCTTAACGAAATTGTTGTTTCGCGTGCGCTATATACGCGACCCGCTGATCACAAGAGAAGGCGGACCGTATTTTGTCGTAGGAAATCACGTCTCATATCTTGATCCCATTTTCTGTTTGCTCGCTCTCGACAAACTCTCGATTCGCTTTGTTGCCGGTATAGAGGTAACGAGCGGTAAGCTTCTGAAAAAACTCCTTGCACCTCTTGCGATGATCCCGATTAAACCTTTTCGCGTCAGTTATTCGACGACGCGCGAAATTATCGCGTCCATCCGATCGGGTTTGTCTGTCGCTTTGTATCCGGAGACGCAACGTTCATTAGCCGGCGATCTGACACCGTTCGGTCTCAGCACGGCGAAACTAATCAAACATCTGCGTGTTCCCGTCGTTTCCGTTCTCGCGCGTGGCGTTTATCTCGGATGGCCACGTTGGGCGAAAATGTTTCGCCCCGGTCATATAGAGTTGGAGACGCGACTTCTGTTTACGGCAGAAGAAACCATCGAGTTGTCGCTGGATGAAATACAAAACCGATTGACTAAATCGATCACGACGGAAGATTATGACTGGCAATTGAGACGAAGACGTCCCGTCCGCTATTTCTCGATGAGGCCGGCACAGGGCTTGGCGCGTATCTGTCACTGGTGTCCCGCCTGTGATCGCCCGATGTCGATGGAAAGCGGCAAGCACAGGCTTTCCTGCAGGCATTGCGGGCAAGCATTTCGACTTGATTTAACAGGCTTTTTCACCGCCGCACACGGTTCGCGCCCGTACTTCGACCATCCTCTTGAGTTTGCAAAATGGCAGTGCTCTCGTTTAGCGCGCGCACTGGAAGAGGGAGAGATTCTGTCCAACCCGTGTCGGATCGAATTTCATGAGCGCCTTACGGAAGATGACACAATTCCGGAAAAAAAGATACGTCAAGGCGTCTGCAAGCTGGCGCGTGATGGACTTCTCTTTACCGACGAAGATGACTGTTGTGAGATGTTTTTCCCGCTGGGAGAGACACCGGCTCTCTATACATCAATCGGTTTCTTTGCAGACGTATCATCGGATGGAATGGTGTGGCGTCTCTACCCTGAGTCAGAAGGGTTTACGTCGATGATGACGGATTTAACGCGAATAATTTGGGAGAAAAGAAACGCGTTCGAACGCAATTCTTGAAAGCACGTAAACACTTTATGATTATTTAGTTTATACGGCATTTTATTAGAGTATGACGCTGTATCTACCGTTTTCCTGCAAGAATCCTCTTTCGTTTCGGTGCTGTTTATGATAGCCTTATAGTGTTCGAATGTTAGTAAATGTAGTGTGCGCATTATGTCAATGTTTGGTAAGGATTTAGCCATTTTTCATGTTTCATCGAGGAGGAAAGCCGAGTGGCCGATCGCGATTTTCTGGAAGAAATATTAGAGACAGAAGCTGAAGCGGCAAGTCGCATTGAGAAAGCACGCGAGGTAGCCCAGCTGGAGCGACAGCGCGTACGTCAAGAGACGAGTGCGCGGATCGACAACGCGTACAGTGAAGCCGCATCCATAAGGCAGAAAACGCTCGATGAGGCGGAGAGCCGATACACAGAACTCGTTTCAGATCAATCGTCCGTTACGGTGCGCCCGCTTGAATCGTTGTCTGAAGACGAGTTGAGCAGGGCGGCTGATGACATAGCAGAAAGGATTGTATCTCTCCTTGAGCATCGTTAAAATGAGCAAATTGACGATCGTCGGTTTACACGGGGATCGTACGGGTGTCTTGGACGCACTCATAAAGATGGGGGGTGTCGAGGTCATTGAGGACAAAGCGGAGGGCGAGTCCACACGCTCGATGGCGTATGCTTCCAATCTCGATTTGCGTGCCCGTTTGAAACGTGCGATTTCAGGTCTTTCGGCGCGCTTTCCGGAGGCGAGACATCTCGTCGGCAAAAAACTTCTCGTATCGGAAGAAGCTTTCGCCATCACGGAAAAAGACGAATCAAAAGCGCAAAGGCAACTCAATCGTTATGAGACATTGCTTCGCGAGGAGGAAGCGCTTGACCTCTCGCTTTCCGTTCTCCACGATCAAGCGGAACAGCTCATGCCGTGGGTCGACATTCCCATCGATTTGACTGTTAGGAATACGAACAAGACAACGATCATTTACGGCGTGTTCCGTGACGCGACGGCGTTTGATGCGTTTGAGCGCGATGTGGCACGCGACCTGCCACTGGCGTCTGCTTTTATTTTAGATGAGGATGCGAAGTTTCCTGCGAAGGTAGCGATTGTCACGATCAATGAACAGTTGCCTCGCATTCGCGCCAGAATCGCGGCATCCGATTTCCATGAGATTCCCGATTTGCCTTTCACAGGGTCTGCTTCCGATACGATGAAAGATTTGGATGAAAAGGTAACCGCTAAAAAAGACGAGTTGCGTAAAGTCCAAGACGAATTGCGCGAGATCGCGGAAGGCTTGCCCCTCCTGATGACGTACCACGATTTTCTCCTTGTACGCTACGATAAAAATGCTGCCGATGAGAAAGTTCATGCAACGCAATACACCTTCGTGCTTAAAGGGTGGGTGCCACAGAGTGATGCGGAGCGTATTACCCGAGAATTGACGGATCAGTATGACATTGCCTGTTTGGTAAAGCCTGCGGAAGAGGGGGAAGAGACGCCGGTCAAGTTAAAGAACAATCGATTCGTCAGCGCGTTCAACGTCATACTTGAGATGTACGGTGCACCAAACAGTCAGGAATCCGATCCGATGCCGGTTTTGGCACCGTTCTATATGATCTTGTTCGGCATGATGTTGAGCGATGTCGGTTACGGGTCTATGCTCGTAATCATGACAGCCTACATGCTGTTCAAAAAGAAAGTCGAAGGCAATATGCGTCAGCTTTGCTCCATGTTGTTGATTTCGGGAATTTCTTCTGTTATTTGGGGATTTATCTTTGGCGGATTTTTCGGTGATCTCGTAACGGTCGTCTCTCAGGGAAAAGCTAACTTTCCCACGCTTTGGTTTAATCCGATGGATTCGCCGACGCAACTTCTTTTGTTCAGCATGGTGTTCGGTGTCATTCATTTATTCTTCGGTATGGCGCTCCAGATTCGCAACGAGTGGCTAAAAGGCAATTTGATGGGTGGGCTCGGAGTGACGGTTCCCTGGTATCTCATCATTCCCGGCCTAGGTCTCCTTCTAGGTAAGGGAGCTCTTACAAGTGATCCGCATACAGCTCTTCTACTCGGCGAGATCGGTAAATGGCTGGTGATAGCCGGTGCCGCTTTTGCGCTCATATTCGCGGGACACGGCATCAGGAACCCGTTCAAGCGCCTGATGAAAGGGCTCGGAGCCCTGTACAACATTACAGGTTGGCTAAGTGATATTTTGTCGTACTCAAGGATTTTGGCTCTTGTGCTTGCCACGAGCGTCATCGCTGCCGTCGTGAACATGCTCGGTATGTTGTTCGGGCATACGTTGCTTGGTTACATCGCTTTCACCTTGATCGGCATTTTTGGTCACTCACTGAATTTGGCGCTATCCGCACTATCCGCTTTTGTTCATACGAGCCGTCTTCAGTATGTAGAGCTGTTCGGAAAGTTTTTTGAGGGTGGCGGTTCATTTTGGAATCCGCTTCGTCGCAGGACGGAGTATGTAAGGATAGATAAAAACACGGGCGATTCGGTTCCTAACGCATGACGCATCGGGAAATCGGCTTGTTCGCAAAAGGGAAGTGAGCACGACAGCAAGCTTCTTGTAAGGACCTGCGTGAGCAGGGAGATGGAATAATTGTCAACGTAATAGTTGACGTATATGGAGGAAAACAATGTCAAGCATCATTGGACCACTTCTAGTTTATTTGGCATCGGCGATCGCCGTCATCCTGCCCGGTTATGGGTCTGCGAAGGTCGTGGGTAGGTTGGGACAAACCGCAACCGGCATTCTGGCGGAAGATCCTTCTCTTTTCGGGCGGTTGCTCATTTTGCAGGCGCTTCCCGGGACGCAGGGCATCTACGGTCTTCTCGGATGGTTTATGATCATGAACCAGTCGGGGGTGATGTCGGGGAATTTGAACATCAGTGTGCAGCAGGGATTTCTGTTTTTGCTCGCCGCTCTTCCCGTTGCCGTTGTCGGTTTGCTTTCTGCTTTCCACCAGGGCAATGTTGCCGAAGGAGGCATGGCGCTCTTGACGAAACAGCCGCAAGCGAGCGGTAACGCAATCGTCCTTGCCGTCATGGTTGAGACATACGCGATTTTGGCATTGCTCGCAACTATCCTCGGCGTACTCAGTGTCGCGGTCTGATCCTGATGATCAGCTCTTTTGAAACGGGGTGCTAGAGGTGGAAGGTATCGAAAGAATCAAAAACCACATCTTGGCGGAAGCCGATCGCACCGTTCGATCCATCGAGGAGGAATCGCGTCAGCTTGTCGAGAAAGAAACGCTCGAGTGCGAGAGAGAATGTCAGAAAATTCTGGCGGAGGCAAAAGAGCGCGCCGATCACGACGCTGACTTGCTTGTAAAGAGAGGTGAAAGCATTGCCGACGCCGAGAGGCGTAAGCGAGATCTCGCGGGCAAGCAAGAAATCGTCGATGAGGTGATTACGCGTGCTCTCGACAAGTTGTTGCAAGAGCCACCGGAGAAGCGCGTCGCTCGATACGCTGATTGGATTCACGCCTTGAATATTGGGGAAGGTGTTATCACGCTTTCCGCAAATGAAAAAACGGCGCTCGGCGGTGCACTGCTGAAGGCACTTCCCGGCGGACGGTTTTCGATTGCCGAGGAAGAAGGCGATTTTACGGGCGGGCTGATGGTCGCACACGGTCGCGTACAGGATAACTTGACGTATGATCTCGCAGTGCGTGACCACCGACCGGAATTGGCTCGACTTGCCTTTGACAAGTTGGGGTAGCGCAATGTCCCGAAGTCATCGGACGGTAATCGGTTGAAGCCGGTTTTATCGTCGTCGTGGTTGTTTAGGTTGTCGGAGTGATTGAATGGGCAAAAAGTCGCAGTTGCGTGAAGTCATAACGCCCGTCATTGAGGTGCAGCGATACGGTTCATGGGCACACGCATCGGGCAGAATTTGGGTGCTCGAAAGAGATTTGTTCGGACGTTCCGGGCTTGATCGTCTTTACGGTGTCACATCGCTTGATGACATTCGCGGGTTGCTCTTGGAGCACCATTACCCGCAAAAAGACTCTGTCGTAGAAACGTTGCAAGCTGCACATATTGGGCTTTACGAGTTGCTCGGCGAAGTTGCTCCCGAGGACGGGTATCGCGTCGCTCTTTTGTTACCCGCCGATGCGCACAACGTGCGCGTCATGTTGCGAGAAAGCTTGCGCGGGGAAGAGGCGGGAGATTTTGAATCTCTTGCGAAACTCATTAGGACGCCTTCGTTGGTCGATCCAGAGTTGCTGTGGCGCGCGCTTGTTGCTCGTGAAAAAGATGCGTTGCTTCCCGAGTGGGTCACTTCGATAGCGGAAAAAGCGCGTCTTGCCTACGCCGAACATTACGATGCAGTTTCGATTGATTTGGCTGTTGAGCGACGACTACACGAAATACTCAGCGCCATCGCGTCTGAACTCGACAGTTGCTGGTTTGGGAAGTATATGACAATGACGCGCGATCTTACCAATCTTGAAACGCTCGTCAGAAGTCGCCTGCGCCGAGTGAATGAGACGCTATACAATGCCAGCCTTCTGCCCGGAGGCTTGATTCCCGAAGAGCAGTGGAGAGCATTATACGGGCGGAGTGACGATGAGATCGCCGAACAGCTGGAGATGACGCCTTACGGCTCGATGATTCCTTTAATCAGTTCATATGGTGAGCAAGGGGGCGCATCTAATTTTTCGCGCGAGCGTGACATCTTGCTTTACGGGCATCTTTCGACCGGGAAGGAACAACTGTCAGGTCCCGAACGCGTGTTGTCTTACATCATGGCGCGAGAATTGGAAATTCGCAATGTGAAAATGGTTCTTTCGGCTCTCGCCAATGAATTGGGTGAAGAAGAATTGATCGCATTAAGGCGTGATTTTAGCTGACAAAAGGAATGGTAAATGGATCGCATGGAACAAAAAGTCGGTGTTATCGGTGACTGGGAGAGCATCGCGGGGTTCCGCGCACTCGGGTTGTCGATTGCTGAAGTGTCGACCGCGGATGAGGCGGATACCGTTCTGAATGCGTGGACGGAAGATGGATATGCTGTTGTCTTCGTGACGGAAGCGTTGGCTCAAGTCATGGGAGAACGCCTTGCCGATTGGCGTCTTCGCTATCTTCCAGCGGTGATCGTGATACCGTCCGCAGGTCTTGAACCGTTTCTTGGCCGTCATGAGCTGAGAACCGCGATAAGAAAGGCAACAGGTATCGATTTGATCGGGCAACGTGAACGAACACGACGCGACATACAGGAGTGCGATACGTAAAGCGGGTTCTTATTGTCGGTAAAGATATTATTCGAGCTTTGGATGTCTGTGGGGCAGTGAGCTCGATTTGAGCATAAGAAGAGTGAGTAATTGTTAAGAGGAGTCATCCATGAAAAGACAAAGTCAGGGTGAAGTTATTAAGGTTTCAGGTCCTCTCGTCATTGCAAAAGGTATGCGGGACGCCGATATGTTCGACGTGGTCGAAGTATCTGAAAGTCGCCTGATCGGTGAAATCATCGAAATGCACGGTGATGAGGCTTCCATTCAAGTCTACGAAGAGACGGCTGGCTTAGGTCCCGGCGAGATTGTCGTTTCAAGGGGCGCACCGCTTTCCGTCGAGCTCGGACCGGGCTTGATCGGCGGTATTTTCGACGGTATTCAGAGACCGCTTGATACGCTTGTAGCGATGGAAGGTGACCACATCACGCGCGGTGCGTTCGCTCCCGCGCTTGACCGCGAGAAAGAGTGGGAGTTTACGGCTCGATGCAAGCCGGGCGATCGTGTAACGGGCGGCGACATCATCGGTGTCGTCCAAGAGACGGAGATTCTCGAGCACCGCGTCATGATTCCACCGGGGAAAGCCGGTACGATCGTCGAGATTCAATCAGGCGTTTTCAAGGTGACGGATGTTGTCGCCATACTGGAGACCGATCGAGGGGCCCGCGAGGAGATCACGTTGTTGCAACGTTGGCCTGTGCGTATCGGACGCCCCTACGTTGAGAAGATGTCGCCGACGGCTCCGCTTTTCACAGGACAACGCCCCATCGATACATTTTTCCCTGTTGCCAAGGGCGGAACGGCAGCAGTTCCGGGTCCGTTTGGGAGCGGTAAGACGGTTATTCAGCATCAGCTCGCAAAATGGGCGGAAGCAGACGTCGTTGTATACATTGGTTGCGGGGAGCGCGGCAATGAGATGACGGACGTGCTGATGGAGTTCCCTAAGTTGCCCGACCCTAAGACGGGTTACTCATTAATGAAGCGCACGATTCTGATCGCCAACACGTCTGATATGCCTGTCGCTGCTCGTGAGGCGTCGATTTATACGGGGATTACCATCGCCGAATATTTCCGAGACATGGGATACTCCGTCTCGCTGATGGCGGACTCCACATCGAGATGGGCGGAGGCGCTTCGCGAGATGTCCGGTCGTCTGGAAGAGATGCCCGGTGAGGAGGGATATCCCGCTTACCTCGGTTCGAGGCTTGCCTCTTTCTACGAGAGAGCCGGTATTGTCCGCTGTCTGAGCAGTGACGATGAGGAGCGCGTCGGTGTGTTGACGGCGATCGGCGCCGTTTCGCCTCCCGGCGGTGACCTTTCCGACCCCGTCGCCCAATCGACTTTGCGTATCGTTCAGGTGTTCTGGAGTCTCGACTCTGATTTGGCTTACAGACGTCACTTCCCCGCGATCAACTGGCTGACGAGCTATTCGCTCTATCAGACTAAAGTTGACGCCTGGCTCAACGACAACATCGCTCCCGAATTCAGCAAATTGCGCGTTGACGCCATGACGTTGCTTCAGGAAGAATCGGAGCTTGAGGAGATTGTACGCCTTATCGGACAGGATGCCCTATCAGATACCGATCGCCTTAAGCTAGAATCGGCGCGCTCGTTGCGCGAGGACTTCCTGCACCAGAACTCCTTTGACGAGATTGACACGTACACGTCGATGAATAAACAATTCAAAATGTTATCGCTCGTCATGCAATTCTATTATGAGGCGCAAAAGGCTCTCGAACGCGGCGTCGATTTTGACCGTATGGTGGGATTGCCGATTCGCGATGATATTGCTCGCTTTAAGTATGTTCCCGAACAGGAAGTCGACAACTGGTATGTACTTCGCAGTGAACAGCTGCTTGATGAGATGAGAGCGTTATCCGATTAAGAACGGAGACAGATATGGCTAGAGAATACAGAACAATCGAAGAAGTCACCGGTCCTCTGATGCTCGTCAGAGGCGTCGAGAACGTCAAGTACGACGAGCTGGGCGAAATCGAATTGGCGGATGGGCAGATTCGCAACTGCAAGGTCTTGGAAGTTGAGGGTACCGACGCCCTCGTGCAGTTGTTTGAGAGTTCGATCGGTTTGAATGTTGAGCAGAGTACCGTCCGCTTCTTAGGAAGAGGACTTGAACTCGCCGTTTCTCCTGATATGCTCGGACGCGTTTTCGACGGTATGGGCAGACCGAATGACGGCGGACTCGACATCATCCCCGATGCGATGTGTGATGTGAACGGACTTCCCATCAATCCTGCCGCGCGTGACTATCCGAACGAATTTATCCAAACAGGCGTGTCGGCGATCGACGGCCTGAATACGCTCGTACGCGGCCAGAAGTTGCCTATCTTCTCGGGAGCCGGTCTCCCTCATGCGCAACTGGCGGCACAGATCGCGCGACAAGCGGAAGTTCTCAACAGCGAAGAGCAGTTCGCAGTCGTTTTCGCTGCCATCGGCATTACGTTCGAGGAAGCCGATTTCTTTATCAGCGATTTCAGAAGAACGGGCGCGATCGACCGCGCCGTCATGTTCATCAATTTGGCGGACGACCCGGCGATTGAGCGTATTTCGACACCTCGCATGGCATTGACAGCTGCTGAGTATCTGGCATTCGAACTCGATATGCATGTCCTCGTCTTGATGACTGACATTACATATTACGCTGAGGCGTTACGTGAAGTATCTGCCGCGCGAAAGGAAGTTCCCGGACGACGCGGTTACCCGGGATATCTCTATACGGACCTTGCGAGCATTTATGAGCGTGCCGGACGCATTAAGGAAAAGAGAGGTTCGATTACGTTCGTGCCTATTTTGACGATGCCGGACGACGATAAGACGCACCCCATTCCCGACTTGACGGGTTACATTACGGAGGGACAGGTCATCTTGTCGCGCGATCTCTACCGCCGCGGCATTCAACCGCCGATCGACGTGCTTCCTTCTCTATCACGTCTCAAGGATAAGGGAATCGGTGCAGGCAAAACGCGTAAAGATCATGCCGATACGATGAACCAGCTGTTCGCCGCTTACTCGCGCGGAAAAGAGGCGCGTGACCTTCAGATTATTCTCGGTGAAGAAGCGTTGAGCGAGATTGATCTTGAGTATTCAAAGTTCTCAGTTGCGTTTGAAGAGCAGTATGTTTCCCAAGGTTTCGATACGGATCGATCGATCGAAGAGACGCTTGCGATCGGATGGGAACTTCTCTCGATGCTCCCTGCCAATGAATTGAAGCGAGTGCGTCAGGAGTACATTGACGAGTTCTATATCTGGGAAGAAGCGGAGGCTTGTGAATAATGGCTGTGATGCGCGTCAATCCGAACAGGATGGAGTTGCTGCGCTTGCGCGGGCAGCTTCGCATCGCGAGGCGCGGTCATAAACTCCTCAAAGACAAGCGTGACGAGTTAATGCGTCAGTTTTTAGCGCTCGTTTTGGAAGTTGACGAAATGCGCCTCAAGGCTGAGGCGCTCGTCGAGCGTTCACACAAAGAAATGTTGTTCGCACGTGCCGTAATCGGAGATGAGACAGTTAATGCGGCACTTATGACCGAAGGTTCGGGCGAACTTACGGTTACCGTGAGTCGTGAAAATACGATGAGTGTCCGTACACCTATCTTTCACGTGCCGGAGGAAATCGCCGACGTATCAAATCGTAACCTTCCGTACGGTATGACAGTGGCATCGGGCGAATTGGATCAGCCGATTGATACGCTTGCCGAAGCGCTTCCGCTTCTCATGCAATTGGCGACATACGAACATAAATCAAGCTTGCTCGCCGCGGAGATTGAGCGCACGAGACGGCGCGTCAACTCTCTCGAGTACGTCATGATTCCGAACCTCGAAGAAACCATTCATTCCATCACGATGAAAATGGAAGAAAACGAACGCGGCAACTTGACGCGCTTGATGAAAGTCAAAGATATGATTGTCGAACAGGAGATTGAAAAGCGCCGACAACAGTCGGAGGCTAGGCGTCTGAATCGATCATAACAAAGTGAAAGGGGACACGAAAGTGTCCCCTAAATCATTCACAGTCCTTAAAGTATTTTCTATTTTTTCACTCTGACTATTTCGTTAATGTCCTTAAATACTTTTGCTCCCGGAGCCTCTGTAATATCCCCGAAGGGCATTTGTGAAATCAGCTTCCAGCTCTCGGGGATGTCAAAGGCGATCTTAGTCTTGTCATCGATAATCGGATTGTAGTGCTGAAGACTGGCGCCTAGACCTAAGCTGCTAAGACCGTTCCATACATTGATTTGTGCCATGCCCGCACTTTCATTTGCCCAGCCGTAGAATTTTTCACTAATATCTTTAGCGTATTTTTCCACTTCTGCATCATCGATAAAGAAGAGCACAGTTCCGTACCCTGACATAAAGCTTTTATCGATTTTAGCCTCCGTCTTGACAAATCTTTCCGGACCGATCCTTGCCAAAAGCACTTCTTTAACGATATTCCAGAGTTTTTTATGATTTTCCCCAAGGAGAATCATCGCTCTGGTGGTTTGCGTATTATATGGACTCGGCGTGTGCTTGATACTATCTGTGATGACTTCAATAACTTTTTCTTCCGGCACCGTGATGGTGTTCTTCAGTGCATAGTGTGATCTTCTGGTTTTCAATGCATCCAAATAATTCATTATTATTATCCTCTCTCAATTCTCAATGTAATTCTCAATGTAGAATGTGAAATACTTTGCTCATCCTCAATCTTGAGGATAAAGAGAAGGGACCCCAACCCATATAGAACATGTCTATAAAGGCGGTGAAGGATCCCCTTCCACGAACTAGCCTACCACAACGATCTCTTAAGAACTCAAGAAGAACCGCACCGTATCACCTATTACCGACCTCACGTTATTATCTCCGACCTCCTCTTTGCTTTACGTCATCACGAATTTTATCAAAGCAACTCTCGTCAACCTTTCCGGACTTTCGAAATGCCATTACGGCTTCCCCAATCATCTTGAAATTGAGATTGGTACCTTCACTGTCAGCCAGATAGTCCATGGCTCTGTCAGCGGAAATACCGAACTTTCCTGCCGTTTCTACCGCGTCGATATTGGCTCCAAGGAAGACAACCTCCCAAGCGTACTTCTCTTTTTGCCGCTCAATGAGAGCCTTGACCTTGTCTACGGAGTATTCGCGGCTGGAATTCTCTAGGCCATCTGTAATGATCACAAACATGACCTTTTCGGCGCGATACTCCTCAGCTGTATGCTTTTGAGCATTGCTGATTTTATTGATCGTTCTGCCGATGGCATCAAGAAGAGCCGTCGTGCCTCCGACTTGATATTCCTTGTCGGTCATCGGACTGATCGCCTTGATGTCGATGCGGTCGTGTACAAGTTCATACCCGTTGTTGAATAAGACGGTTGTCACGAAACACTCCCCGTCGACGGCTTTCTGCTTTGCGAGCATGGAATTGAAGCCGCCGATGGTGTCGCTCTCCAATCCGCTCATGGAACCGCTTTTGTCGAGAATGAATACGAGTTCAGTTAATCCTTTTTTCATGTCAGTAGCCTCCTTTGATTCCTAATGGCTTTTTTCTAATCTCAGGCTACTACCTTATTCAAAACGATTGGTCGCTTTGAAAGCGACATTTTGGAATGCGGGACGAATCGATATCAGTAATGTAAAAAAGCCGCCTTTGGTGCGATCTACCAAGGCGGCTTATTAGATTATTCTCAGGGTCTTACAGACCATATGATTTATCCGCCCAAAAGAGGTTGGTCATATGCGAACAGCACCTCGTTGATTTCAAAGATGTCGTACTTGCCGTTTGCGATGAAATACTCCACGATCACGTCGAATTTGACGGCACGAGATAATGCGTAACCCGCCCGCTCCAATAAGGCATCGGTTTCATCGAGCGATAATCCCAGTGACACAGCGAGTGCGATCGCGGTGCGTTTGCTCGGCATATAGTTCTTGGTGCTTCTTATCTTCGAAAACAGTCTTCTGTCCAAGTTCGCTCGCTTATACACCTCAACATCCGTCACGCCTTTGGCGTCGATGAGGCGCAGGAGCATATCTGAAAAAGGTTCATCGAGGTTTCCGATGACGTCATCAAGCGGTTTGGCAGCACGAAAAGGAGCTGCCAAAAAAGTCGGAGCGGCTAGCTGTTGGCTTTTTGATTCATCAAGCTGTGCATCATCCTCAGACAGCGCTCGTCGTTCCACAGCGAGCAGCTTTCTTCTTTTTATCGTGCGCGTTTCGACATAATGCTCGTCAATGTAACTTTCCACATCGCCCAACAGCTTGCGGCTAATCACAAATGCCGATTTATCGAACAGTGCAAGAAATACTTCAAGATCATGCTCATTCAGAAAATCTCGAATGGCGGACGTCGCGACTTGAAGAGCTTCGTCTTTGGGATAACCGTAAATCCCGCTCGATATGAGTGGGAAGGCGATACTTTCACATTCATGATCAATTGCAATTCGGAGGGATTCCGTGTAAGCGGAACGCAAAAGTTTTTCGCTCTCTTCAGGATTCCGCTTGTTATAAACAGGACCTGCCGTATGAATAACATACTTGGCGGGTAGGTCGAACCCCGGCGTGATAATTGCCTCGCCCGTCTTGATCGGGGCAAGCTTGTCGCAAGCCGCTTGAAGTTTTATCGCTCCGGCAGCTTTGAAGATGGCGCCGGAAACCCCGCCGCCCATTTTCAGCTCGGTGTTGGCGGCATTGACGATGGCGTCAACTTCTATTTTTGTTATGTCCTGACGGATGATGTTAAACGGCATGGCAACTAACCTCTATTTACCGGAGCCACTTCACTCGCTCTTCGAGCGGCTTTTTTTTTCGCTGTGTCACTTCCTTTTCTGGACGTCCTAAGGGAATGATGGCTCGCACATAGCGATCATCCGGAACGTGTAGAAGTTTATTGATCCTCTCGCGCCTGTCCTCCAGGTTGACCGCGCCATCCATCCAGACGGCGGCGTAGCCTTCGGCGGTAATAGCCAGAAGTATGTTCTCAACGGCGGCGGCATAGTCTTCAATTTCAAAGGAAAGCCCCGTTTTCGGAGATTTCTTCTTCGAGGAAAGAGGGATAATCATGGCGGGTGCGGTGTTCGTTGCGGGACTTGGCGCAATGTCCGCTAACTTGATCAGCAGATCGGGATTGGTAACGACAAGAAAGGAAGTTGTCTGAAAATTGTAGCCTGAAGGTGCGCGGCATCCGGCTTCCATAATACGAAGCAAGACCTCTTCCGGCACGGCTTCTGCCAAAAACTCTTGGCGGTAGCTTCCGCGTTTCCTGATTGCGTCATAGAATGTCATGTCTGAATTGTTCATGTGTTTCCTCCGTAAGTAAAAATAGTATTTCATGACTTTTGTTGTTTCCATTTTACCATTGCCCCAAAACATGATAAGTGACATCTTCGAAGTACGAACGATAATGATTTGGCATAGCCTAGTGACAATGATTGTTTGCAGGGAGGGATTCGGACTGAGTCCAAAAAGTTATCTGCGTAAGGATGGTATACTTGGAATGCATAGTTGCATAAGTTAGACATTATCGACTAAATAATGACGAGTCGTATGAGCAAAAACGGTGTGTTGTTAATTGAGGGGGTAGTTATGAGCACACATGAAAAGTTTGAATTGGCTGAAGGCAATCTGTTTCGGACGAAAATGGAGGAGCTTTACAAGCTGTTGATACAGCTTGTAAAGGTAAGGAGCGTTGTCAGCTCGGATGGTGAACACGACATTATCGACTTCATTGAGGATTACGTGCGCGACTGGGATTATTTTCGTGCCATCCCGGAGCAAATCGTGCGTATACCGTCTAAAGGAGATCCGCTGGGTCGCTCGTCGCTTCTCGTCTGTGTTTCCGGACGCGAATCTGATAAAACGGTCGTGTTGCTCGGGCATACCGATACGGTCGAAGTCGACGATTACGGCCTGTTGGCGGATTTTGCCACGACACCGGATAAGCTTGAAGACGCTTTAAAGCAAGGGCAACGTCATCTCTACCCGAAGGCACAATCTGACTTAGAGAGCGGAAACTACCTTTGGGGACGAGGGACGCTCGATATGAAAGTTGGTGTGGCCAATGAGCTCATGCTACTGAAACAGCTCGCAGAGAACCCCGACAGTTTCGAAGGCAACGTGATCGCCCTTTTCGTCTGTGATGAGGAGGGGAATTCCGCCGGCATGATCTCCGCCATTGAGGTTTTGAAACAATGGCGCGATACCAAAGGTCTTAATATCTGCGGTGTGATCAACACCGATTATCACACGGCTCAGTACCCCGGCGATGATGCTTATTACCTCTTCCGCGGTACAGTCGGCAAGATTATGCCCGTTTTTTATATTCGCACGCTTGAAACGCATGCCGGTGATCCCTTTGCGGGACTTGACGCCAATCTTGTGATGGCCGAACTGATCAATGAAGTCAACCTCAATCCCAAGTACAGCGATTACTCCAGTGATGAAATCTCGGTTCCGCCCATCACGCTAAAAGTTGAGGATCTCAAAGAGGTTTACTCCGTCAAAACGAATCATGAAGCCTGGACCTTGATCAGTGTGCCCCTGTTCGAGCAGACACCCGTCGATGTTATGAGGAAGATGCTTGAGGTCGCGAACATCGCAGCGGAAAACTCGTTGAGCAGATACTACCGTTATCAGCGTGAATACATCGAACAGGCGGGGATCCCGTCAGAGACGATTCATCCTGAGTTTGAAATCATCACGCTTGCGGAACTAGTGGACAGGGTTGCTTCGCAATTGAGTGAGGATAGCGACCGGCTGATTGACCGATATATCAGTCCTGTTCTGAAAGACCTCGATACTCGGGAGCAGACTCTCTATCTGATCCGACAGTTAGAACTTCTCTTGCCGGATCGCAGGCCGCGCATTGTTGTAGGGTTTGCACCGCCTTTTTATCCCGCAGTTTCCTGCTCGGGTACGGACGATGTCTTCTTTCAAGGAGTTGATCGGGGGATTGGGAGGGTATTGAAATCGGACTGCTCTGTTTCCAGTGTTGCGCTCGCTCATACGCTATACGCTCCTGTTCAAGCTGGTGTATTGGAATCGGACTGCTCTGTTTCCAGTATTGCTGTGGAGTCTGGCCGCACAGCGGGAGGGCAGTATTTGCTTGACAACGGTAAGGAGCTCAAGGTCAAAACGTACTATCCCTATATCTCCGATCTCAGCTACCTGGCACTTCCCTATACGGATGACGAGTTGCAGATCATGAAAGATAATATGCCGACGTTCGGTCGCAGCTACCATGTGCCGCTCGACACGATGAAGGCGCTCGACCTTCCCGTGATCAATCTCGGAGGTCACGGTTTTGATGCGCACAAGTGGACTGAACGCGTTGAGCGCGATTATAGTTTGCGTATCTTGCCGGAGCTGTTGGAAAGCATTGTCATGGAGATTTTAGGCGCCTGAGTTGTCAACGGACTAGTGACCTTTAAGGTTGACTTATTCACGCCGGCTAATTTCTTTCGTCTTATGATGAAGCCATTTGCCCTATTTCCAGAGAGTAAAAGGAAAATGAATTGTCGTGTATATTCGACAAAATCTCGGCTTGTGACATTTTGTCGAATATAATTGACAAAAATGCAAAACAATGCTACTTTGTCGATTATAATAGACAGGCAGGTGGTTCGGATGATTATCAGAGAAAAATACTTGGAACAAATACGACCTTTCTATGACAAGGATATTATTAAAGTTATTACCGGATTCCGCCGGAGCGGCAAATCCGTTCTTTTGCACCAAATCAAGGATGAAGTCACAAACGACGATGACCATGTCTTGATGATCAATTTTGAAAGCCACCTGTGTTCGGAGCTCTTGGACAACAAACGTCTCGATGCATATGTGTCTCAATTTGCGTACGGGAAAAAGGGTAAACTACATTTCTTTTTCGACGAAATACAACAAGTAAATCAGTGGGAGAAGAGCATCAACTCTTACAGAGTCACTTATGATTGTGACATTTACATCACCGGTTCTAATTCTAAGTTGCTATCTTCAGAGCTAGCGACTCATATTGCCGGGCGTTATGTTGCGTTTACCATATATCCCTTTAGTTATTCAGAATTTAAAGAGAACAACCAGAGTTTTGAAACATACTTACGCTACGGAGGCATGCCATTTCTAAACCAACTTGATTATCAGCACGAAGCTTCTATGATGTACCTTAGCGATGTGTACAATTCTGTCATCCTTAAGGACATAATCAGTCGCCATCAAATCCGTGACGTAGAATTGCTTGACAGGCTGATCAAGTATGTTCTTCTCAACAACGGCAAGGTTTTTTCTGCCCGTTCCATTGAGAAATATTTCAAGTCGGTCAATCGCAAAGTGTCCGTTGATACGATACTCAACTACCTTGCATATTGCCGAGACGCCTTTTTGCTCTATCCTCTCAAGAATCAGGATATGAAGAGCAAGGAATTCCTCACATCCGGCGAAAAATACTATATGGTCGACCACGGTCTACGTATTCCTCTTGTGCAAAATCCGCTGAGCGACATTGGTCTGATCCTCGAGAATATTGTCCTGTTGGAAGCATTGAGTCGTGGATATCAAGTATCTGTTGGAAGAGTAGAGGGTAAGGAAATCGATTTTGTGTTGTTTAAAGACAATGAACCTACATACGTACAAGTTGCCTATCTTCTGGCCGATCCCGGCACGATTGAGCGGGAGTTTGGTGTGTACAGTCTCGTGAAGGATAACTACCGAAAATACGTCGTCTCGATGGACCCGATAGATTTCAGTCGCGACGGGATTATCCACAAAAACATTGTCGAATTTTTAGAGACATCGAGTTGGTGACATGGGAGAAGTAATCTTATTTGCGTCTTTTACTGATCCTTCTTCTAAGTCCGAAGTCTTGTCTCGCGAGTAAAAATTTACTTTAAAGAACCGCCGTTCACAAGGATGAGATCGCTCTTGACGTATAGGTCATCCATCTCAGATGCATGGACACACACGAAATATTCGCCAAAGAATGGAATACATTGCTGAAGGTCCATCACCACGTTCCCGATGATGTCTGCCTTGGCGGTGTCCGCGAATCTGCCGTTAGTCTCATTGCCCCTAACGAGCGTCCGCCTGATTCTCATCAGGGCGAAGAGCACGCTAATGTGTTCCATGCTACTGTACTGCGCATCGTTTCCGGGATCACGTCGGATACGGCGGTAGAGTTGCCTCACGGTGACGGTTCAGATGAGCTGTTTGGCAAGATTTTCGTAACAATCGAAAAATTGCACCAACCGCTCTGCGTCGGTGATCTCGTCGAGGTCGCCATCCCTGCAACCGATATCATGTGCCTTAAGTGAGCGCATGGGCGCTCCGAATCGCTGACAGACTGAGTACTACGTCACCGGCTTTTAGGGATGTGAAACATCTGCAGCTATTAAATCACAGTACAACGTCTTATGAGTTCCCTACGAAAAGCCATGTAACCCATATTCAGCACATTATCAACAAGCCAGCATCGAATGTCTCTTTTTAGTCAACACTCCATCCCTCCCCTCTTTCGCAAATTTTTTGATATAAGTTGAAAAATTGCATAAGGAGAGTGAGCGAAGAGGGAGGAACAAGCGTTACTAGGTAAAGAAAATAGTTCTAAGTTGAAAAACTGTACATTGAGGGTGGTCGGATGGGTGTGGAGGGGTGTTTTTGATGTTAAAGAGTTGCTTGAGCGAGGCAAAAGGGTTCGATTTCTGTGTGATGGTACTTCGTATTGAAAGAAAAACCAACTCTCATTGCGTGGGGAATATGGCTAATCGAGTGTCGATACGTTTTAGCCGAGTGTAAGACGATATTTATGTTTGATGTACGGCAGTTGTTCAGCGCTCAAGAGATGAGGAGGTTAAGGTGCTCGCGTTAATCGCACCGTGTGAATGACGCTCGCTCAAAACTCAAGAGAGGAGGAGATTAAGGTGCTCGCGTTAATACCAAGGGGAGGTTGGGGTGCCGGATGAGTCTGTTCCAGGCAGCAAGGTAGATTCTATACATGATGCGTACTCCGGCGAACTGGGGTACTTCTCGACAGTGGATTTTGCGGAAACGTGAGCGAAGACTAAGTCCTTTCTTGAACAGCAGATCGCGCAAGGCGACGAAGTTCTCAAAATACTTTCTTGCGCGAATGTGAATGCGTTTTCGTATCAGATGGGAGAGTTGGCGCGCTAAGCTTTGAAAGGCTTTGAGGTTGTTCAATTTTGCGTAGTTCACTGAAACGACGTGATAGCCTTCTGCTTCTAGATGAGCGGTACGCTCCCGATCTTTTGATAATGCCGAGGCGCTGCTGTGAAATTCTTCACTGTCGTATTCGATATCAAGTTTACAAGAAGGGACGTAGAGGTCTGCAAAGTACGTTTTGCCCCCTTCCAAAACAATCTTTTCATTGAGCACGATTTCGCTAAAGCCGCACCCTCCTAGCGCATTGGGCAAACGCAGAAACATGTAAAGAATTGATTCCATCGGAGACCGTGAGTTGTTGTCTAGATAGCGAATAGCTCGGAGTGCTTTTCTTCGCCCTCGATGTCCTCGCAGTTCTTCGGCGCAGGCACGCAGTTCTTCGACGGTGCATCGAGGCTGATCGCCTTCGCGGTAGGAACAGATTTGGAGTCCTAGAAAAATCAATTCGAGGATGCTGTACTCCAGGGCGACTTGAAGAAATACGAGCGGGAGTGTGCACGCTCGTCCTTTGACGTATTTATTGGCACCGGGGATACTGCACGTGTGTATGATGGCGCGATCAGGACGGTAAATGGGCTTATCGGTGAAGATAACGTACTCGTCAGGAAAGATCATGTCGACCGGCTCGATGTTGCCTCGGATTGACGGCACTCGCCAATAATCAAGTGCAGGTTTTCCGTAGACATACTTTTTGACGTTATGGCTCATGCCCGGAGTATAATGAGAGGCTTAGAATATTTGTGAGGAAATAATCGCCCTTACCTTGTGACAATATTCATTTTGTCGAAATTGATCGCGTAAAGTGAAAAAGAGAGTGCGCCTAAAATCAAAAAAAATTGAATTATTGCCGATTTTTTTATTCGTCTCTTGACATTTCGCTCTAATCGGTTAGAATGAAATAAACTCTAATGCATTAGAGTAACGGAAAAGTCCGTGCTAGAGCGATGGAGGGAATGATGGAAACGCCAAAAGTCTTTGAGAGCGAATATCGATTTTGTCTGATTCTGTGGGAGCATGAGCCAATTAAAAGCTCGGAGCTTGTTCAACTGTGCGAGGAAGAGTTGGGCTGGAAGCCCACGACGACGTACACCGTTATCAGGCGACTTTCGGATCGCGGCGTCGTACAGAACGAAGATACGATCGTAACGTCCCTCATTTCACGGGAGGAAGTGCAGGCGGCGGAGATCAGCGAGTTGGTGGAGAAGAAGTTTGAGGGCTCCCTGCCGGCCTTTATTGCAGCCTTCACGAAGCACCAGAAGATTTCAGAAGACGAAATCGACGAGGTGCAGAAGATGATCGACCAGTACAGAAGTGAGACGAAGCATGAATGAGTTATTCCTGAATATGGTCAATCTGGGAGTGACCGCATCGTATCTCGCACTTGCGGTTATACTGATTCGAGTAATTTTTCGAAAAGTGCCGAAGCGCGTATTTCCCTTTTTGTGGGGACTGGTCGCGTTGCGGTTGCTCTTCCCCTTTTCCATTGAAAGTCCGCTGAGTCTGATTCCGAGCGGCGAGATCGTCGGCCCCGAGATTTTGGTGGCGGAAGAGCCGGCGATCCATAGCGGTATTGCTTACGTTAATCGTGTCGTCAATCCCATTCTTAAAGAGTCCTTGGCGCCCGATCCCGTCACCGGTAGCCATCCTGTGCGAACTAGCGTATCCATTGCCTTCGTTATCTGGGTGGTGGGCGTTGCGGTGATGCTGCTTTACGCCCTGATCAGCTATTTGCGCCTGAAACGCGAGGTAAAGACGGCGGTTCGGTTAGAACTGGGTGTATGGAAAAGCGAAAGGATCGCGTCTCCCTTTGTGCTCGGTCTAATACGACCGCAGATTTATCTTCCGTTTTCTTTGTCGGAGTCGGATGTAGATTATGTGCTCGCTCATGAACGAGCACACATCGCACGAAAAGACCATTGGATTAAACCATTTGGTTATCTGTTGCTTTCACTTCACTGGTTTAATCCGGTCATGTGGATCGCGTACGTCTTGTTTTGCCGCGATGTCGAGCTTGCCTGCGACGAAAGAGTTATCAAAGGATTGAACCGAGAACAGAGAGCCGATTATTCTCAGTCGCTGCTCACCTGCAGCATTTCTCACGGTCGGATCGCCGCGTGCCCTCTCGCTTTTGGCGAAATCGGGGTGAAAGAACGAGTGAAGCGTGTGTTGAATTATAAGAAGCCGACTTTCTGGGTTATTTTGGCAGTCGTCGCGGCAGGTGTTATTTTAGCCGTATGTTTTCTGACCTATCCTCCTAAAACGGACATTGATGTGTCGAAACCCACTGAAACGGAGGTGCCTAAATCCACTGAGACAGATGTGTCAAAACGTACCGAAGCGGAGGTGAAGGAATCGTGGCCGGCGTTGGCGGATATACGCAAGAATTATTCCGCGGAAGAAGCGGAGGCGGACGGCTGTGTGGTGATGGACGGGGAGACGATGCTTGCAGGCGAGAAGGCATGGGCGGATTTTGAAAACAGCACTGCCGCGGGGCGCGAGGCGAAAGTGAGAATCTACCAGATGTATGCTTATCAAAGGGGCGTCTATACTGTCAAAGAACTGAGCTACGACGGCTCGACATTTCTGCTGCAATTCTATGACTCAAAAGGTGTAGATGAATACTTGTATTCGAGGAATTACAAATATCTGGTGAAAAGCTTATTCCAACCGGATCCTGAAAGCTCAAATTTATCTTTGCATTATCTTCTTTCCGACGATCCTAATGTGACTGCCGAGGGTTATTTGGCACACATGTTTAGTTCGTACTACTCGCCGGATAGCATCTATAACCAATGCGAGAGATTGTTTAGCCGGCTCATTGACAACGGATACCTTCTTCAACGTGGATTTGGACTCGCTTTTGTCGACATCGACAACGACGGGATAGAGGAAAAATGTTGCCTCGGCTATGGGCCAACCTCCGGTGTCGCTACCTTCACTTTGACTGTTTTTGAAGGCGATCAGTTCGAGTATGCCGGACTTTTCTCTCCAGCCCCAAACCGCGGCGTCATCAGCTTTTTCCAAGAAGAAGACGGCACGCTGAAAGTGCAGATGAAAAACTGGGGCGTGGCGGAGTATCCGTCTATCGTCGGAGAGCTTTTTGACATTGTCATTCGGGACGGAACACTCGTTCTGCTTGATGAGAACGGGGAGACATTTCCTACCGGAATGAAATAGGATTCGTTTCTCTCCTTCTCACCTAAGAATGATGAAGGAGGGAGTATCTCGAAAAGAGATGCTTGTGCCGTGTGCTAAGAATGACACCTTCATATTTGGAGTATCGATATGCTTAAGAGACGATTATTTCTTCTTTTCTTCCTCGTTCTGTTGACGATCCTCTGTGTGTCACAAGGCCGCATCATGTTCGAAGAAAATCACCATAAGAAGTTTAGCCCCGAAGCCTTAATCAAAGAGATGCCCGGCTTCGCCCCGGAAAAGACCGTCAGTCTTTGGATCAATTATTATGATACGGAGACGCCGCTGAAGTTGTTTGACGACTTGATGGAAATCACGGAGGCGGTCGAAGGCGATCTTGTGCTTCAAGTTACAACGATACTTGAGGACGAGACGATTTACGGGCAGACGTATATCCATTCCAATGAGAAGGAGTTGCTCCCTCCATTTTTTTACAGCGATCCAGCCTGTGATTGGAGCCGGACAGCCACCCGAGCATACGTATGGCCGCCGGAAGACGAGCAGGGAACTATTCTGAGAATGACGGATTTGTCAGCCTCAGAACTCGACGGAGAGAAGGTCAAACAGCTCTATAGTCCGATGAGTATGGCGCGTGAGCGATTCGCCGGCCGCCCTGAGAGCGACTTTCCTTCCATTCGAGGTCATCTGGTGACTGAGCGGCGACAGGAGGCGTTGCGCCTTCTCCGACTGTATGAGCAGAATGAATATCCGTATTTTGGCGGAATCCATCCTTATGACGAATTCAACGAAACCATGCAGCTCTTTGCAGAAAGTGAAACGGGACCCGCTTATACGATTATTTATCTTTTCGCTGCCGCACTGTTCGCCATTATCGTCGCCAGCTATTCATTGGATGTCGTAGAAATGTCAAAGGAGATCGGTATTCGCAAGATGCTCGGCCAATCGACGAGCGCGATTGCGTTTAAGCTGTTCCTGCCGTTCAACGGATGGATGGCGCTCACTCTTCTCGTGACGACACTCGCTACATTGCTCGTGACGGTTACGTACTGGAATGCGCTTTTCCTCGAGTTTCTGAAACTGCTTCTCCTCTTTATCGCGGCTGTTCTGCTTATGATAGCGTTGTCCTTCGGCATCGCCGTCATTTATATTAAGCGCGTCCGCCCCGTTATCTCGACGAAAAAGACAAGTTCACTTACCCTCTTTTCCAACATCAGTCTCGTTCTGAAAATTATTCTTGTGCTCCTCATCGCTGCCCAGCTCTTCGACCTTTTTCCACCACTGAATAGTCTATACAATGCTTCTCGCGCCGAGCGGCGATACGCGCGCAATCAAATTGCGTTCCATGTGGAGGACGCGACACTTCCCTTTGAAGACGAAGCAAAACGTATGTCAAAGAGCAGTGAGATAAAAAACTACTTCAAAAAGCATCAGCATGAGTGGGGAGCCCTCACATCAAACTATATAGCGCGTGGCGCCATCGAGATTAAGGGCATCGACGAAAAAGGCGAACTGATGACGACAGAAGTCCAACTTGGCTGTGCGCAAATTTCATACCAAGTGACTCTCATGAACAAAATCCTTGATGCGGACGGCGAACAGATTCAATTCGATGCTCCTCCAGAAACGACCGTTCTCCTCGTTCCGGAAGGCGCTAAGCTTGAAGACGCCAGTACATTTATGTTGGATGAACTGACAAGAGGGAAAAAGACGATCCCGATCAAGCGGAATCAGAAGATTCTCCTCCCGACCGGTGAGGTGGCGTACGACTCCATCCTTATCCTCGTGTCGTCCGCTCATGCGAAGGCTTACGCGAATTACGTTCCGGATACGGTGGAAAACAGGGAGAGTATCCGCAAGGTCATGGATGCGGGAGGATATTCTCCCGACTGGTACGAGCTTTGCTCCGAACCGATGATACAGACAAAAGAACTTAACTTGCAAGCAGTGCGCCGCCCCGCGGTCATCATGGCGTATTTGCTCGTCAGCTTTGCATTCTTAAGCTACCAGAACGCGGCAGTATACTTTCTGGACAAGAACAAGTGGCTCAACTTAGCATATCTTCACGGAACACCATTCTTGCGCCGTTACCGTTTCTTGTGGCTGCGCGTGCTGATTCCATACGTAACCGCTTTACTTGCCGTTACATTGTTCCCGGATTTTTTCAGGCAGATCATGAACCTTAGTTATGAGGGATACACTTTTGATTTCATGGAAGTTAAGTTGGCGTTTAACACCTCGCTGGCGCTTTTTACAGGACTGCTTGGGCTTGATGTGCTCATCCACATACTCTTCACACGGCGCATTCAAAAACGCATGGCAACGATGCTAAAGGGGGAAAAATAATGCAAATCGAATGGCGCGGGCTACATAAATCATTCGGCAGAATACCCGTACTGCGCAACATGACAGATTCTATCCGGGCGGGAGAAATGGTCGTCCTTTCGGGTGTATCCGGTTCCGGCAAATCGACGTTGCTCAATATTCTCGGCCTGATCGAGACGCCCGATCGCGGTGAGATCGTCTGGTGGGGCAAGAAGAATGTGAAGCCCTTCTCGCACCAGGCGGAGAAGATACTGGCACAGAAGATCGGCTACCTTTTTCAGGACTTCGCTCTCATTAACCACATGACCGTGGAACAGAATTTGGATATCGCTCTTGAGATGATCAAGGCTTCTCGTGCGGATAAGCAGACATTCAAAAGAGTTGCGTTGGCGGAGGTGGGACTTGAAGAAAACTTCCTTGAAAAACGCATCTTTGAATGCTCGGGCGGTGAGCAGCAACGGATCGCGATCGCGAGGCTGCTCTTGAAACCGTGCGAAATGATCCTTTGCGATGAGCCGACCGGCAGCCTCGACGAAGGCAACAAGGAGATCGTCATCGGACTTCTCAGAAAACTGCAAAAGAGCGGGAAGTCCATCGTCATCGCGACGCACGACAATTCATTGAAGGAGATCGCCGATAAAGTTATTGTCATTCCAGACTTGAAACTTGGGGCATAAGGCGCCTTATAAACTCGGGTTTTTCCCGGATGAGGCGGCGCTCTATCCCGACTACGCTCAAAATCCCTTCAATGTTCGTTTATGTTTATAGAGTAAATTGGCAAGGACAGTGAAATACAATGAATGCTCCTTACTGTCCGAAATGCGGAAATATATCCAGCATTTACAAGTTTTCAAGTTGTTCCCGATCCAACCCAGTTGTCTGTTGAATGATATCTTTGTCGATTCCGCTTTTTAGCAAGGCTCTGGCGATGTTTAGCTTGGCTTCTTCTTTGCCTTTCTGCAGGCCCTCTTTAAGGCCGCTCTCATACTTTTCCCGCATGATCGAGTAGTGATCCATCTCGGCGATGTGTTCGCGGATGTAAATTTCCCGCTCGCTCGGGGTATAGAAAACAGATTGCACTTTGTCATTGCATTCACTCATGAGTTCGTCTCCTTCCGATAGCACGTTACGCACTTCCTGACTGTCTGTTCGTATGAACAGCAACCAACGCTCCAATTCACTGATTTCACTTTGCAACAGTTCTTTTGTTTCTTCCGGCAACTTCGTCAGATCAAAGAAGTGTAATTCCAAGACGTCCGATAAAAGTGAACCGTTTTCTTCGCGTATCGCATACGTCGATTGTAGTTTTTCGCCTAAATGGAAGGCTTCGTTAAGCAAGTGGATGCCGATGCACTTGCTAAGCTTATTATAGCCCTCTCTTGCGCGCGACGTATCCTGATACATGAGCGACCAATAATAGATGGCTCGCTCGGGATAGAACGGATGCCAGTGGTTTTGCATCTCAATATTGATTCTTTTGCCATCCTTCAACCTGATGAGGATGTCGACGATGCTGCGCTTATCCCTTATGTTGTGGAACAGCAGATAAGGGTTCGAGATTGTCAAATCGCTCACATCTTCCTTGCGAAGGCCTGTCGTCAGGTGGATGAGATGCGCGACAGCGCTTTTGCTGTCTTCCGATGCGAATATCTTTTTAAAGAGATAGTCGTAGCGGATACTTACGGGGATTCCGTTCAGCGTTAGATTGTCTATTGCGGGTGACGAGTTGTTTTTTACCATGGTCTTTCCTCTTTTGGAGTATTTGCCAATCAAAAATCAACTCAGATAAACTCAAATGAAAATAGCTTGGTTAGATTGTAGCATGAAATCCTGCATATTATTTCGTTCACGCCAAATTCAGTCCATTTCCCTCTTAAAAATTCAGTCCAATGGCCTAGAATGACATTTTTCTAACGCGTTAGAGTAGTTGAAGAGTCTATGTCGGCTTAGGGTGAAAGAAGGAGTGAAGCGCGTTTGGCGGATACGCGCAAGAACTATTCTGCGGAAGAGGCGATGGCGGACGGCTGTGTGGTTCTGGACGTAGAGACTCTCTTGGCAGGAGAAAGGGCATGGGCGGATTTTGAAAACAGTACTGCCATGGGGTGCGAGGCTAAAGTGCGAATCTACCAGATGTATGCCGATCAAGGGGGCGACTCTACTGTCAATGAACTGAGCTACGACGGCTCGACATTTCTGCTGCAATTCTATGACTCAAAAGGTGGAGATGAGTACTTGTTTTCGAGGAATTACCGATATCTGGTGAAAAGCTCATACAAACCGGATCCTGAAAGCTCTAATTTATCTTTGCATTATCTTCTTTCCGACAATCCTAATGTTATGACCGAGGGTTGTTGGGCACACATGTTCAGTTACTGCTACTCACCGGATAGCATCTATAACCATTGCATGAGACTGTGGATGGTGAAATATTCGGGCAGTGACGAAAGCGTTGCCCGTTTTTATGCGCATTGTTATCCGCAATTTTCAGTATTTGAATCGGAAGACAAGAACAACTCATATAAATACAGAAACGTGCACATATGTGCGTCAAAATCCATTGACAGACACTAATAGTTTCAAATAAAATCAACTTAATGAAACAATTGTAATGTACATATGTACATCGAAAGCAGGCTAGCATGTCGGACAATTGTGATTACGCTCAACTATATCGTATTGCCAAACGTTACTACATCGACAATTTTTCGCAAGCGAAAATTGCCGTGGAAGAATCGATCTCCAGACCGCATGTCTCGCGTTTGCTGGCTAAAGCGCGAGAGCTCGGCATTGTACGTATCAGTGTTCAAATGCCTTTTTCATATGAGAGTCTTGCCATAGCGAACAAGCTCAAAGAGCGTTTAGGGTTGAGCAGAGTTGAATTGGCTTGTTTCCCCGGTCAGGACGGGTATTCGGAGGAGCGTCTGTCGCTCGCCATCGCGACACATGCATCTGCGATCCTTCCGGAACTGCTGTCTGAATCGGAAAATATCGGTGTTGGCTGGGGTCATACGGTTTATCAGACATCGATGTTGCTCGAGCGACAGAGCTCAAACCCGGAGAAGACATTTATTCCTCTTCTCGGTGTTTCCGGTGAAGACAACCCACATCTCCAAATCAATGTGATAGCCAACCGCTTTGCGGAAAAATTCGGCGCGAAAAGCTATTATACGATCGTTCCGATTGTAAGAGAAAGCGGTGATAAGCCCGGAAACATTGAGGGGCGAAGCTACCGTAGGCTCACGATGCAGTGGAAAAAGCTCGATACCGCAATCATAGGGCTTGGACCAGCGCCGGAGTTGGGCATGTCTCTTGTCGCGGAAACTTCGGATGAGTACAATCGCCAGCTTGTTTCAAGTAGAACGGTTGGTGACATTCTGGCGAATTTCTTTTATTCAGACGGTTCGGTATTTGACAGCTCTCAATACTATTTCCAAATATCATTGGAGCTCGAAAGGTTACGTAAATTGAAGACAGTCATCTGTCTTGCAGGCGGTAGAAAAAAGGTTGACGGCATCGTTGCTGCCGCCAGAAATCGTTTTTTCAATATTTTGGTTACGGATGTTAAGACAGCAACGATGATCTTAGACCGTATAGAGAAAGAATAGGGAATGACTGACGATGTTCAAAATACTGATAGTATCGCACGGAAATTTGGCCGAAGCCATGCTGAATAGCGCAGAAATGATCTGCGGGGCTCAAGAGGATGTGGTAGCTATTGGCCTTCAACCGGAGCAAAGCCCGGAAGAACTGGGACAGATTATCGCTGACGTATGTGACAGATGGAGTCGCGATGATGTCATGGTGTTTACCGATCTCTTTTCCGGAACGCCGTCCAATGTCGTTGCCAGGGTTTTGGATGGGAAGGGCTTTCAGCATATTAGTGGTGTAAATCTTGCGCTTCTGATCGAGGCGCTGATGTGTCGTGATTCGATGTCCGCTTTGGAAACGGCTGGCGAGCTGATTTCTATGGCCGGAGAGACCATCGTGGATGTCAACCTTATCTTGCAGGGGTCATGACGAGGAAGGAGGCAAGTATGCGGAGCATTGTCCTTGCAAGAATTGACGACCGTTTGATTCACGGTCAGGTTGTAACGGCGTGGTGTAAGACAACCGGGGCGAACGCGATTGTGATCGCCGATGATGAAGTGGCTCGCGATGAATTTTCCCAGCGTCTTTTAAAGGCGTGCGCGCCACCGGGTATGACGATGCACACGCTGACTTTGTCAGATGCCTCAAGTTATTTGAGGAATACGGGGGAAGGAGACGAGCGCATTATTCTTCTTACAAAGACTCCCGGAGTGATGGAGTATTTGCTGGAGGAAGGCGTAAGCATCGATCGCATCATCCTCGGAGGTATGGGGATGAAAGCAGGAAGAAAGCGTTTTAACAAAAATGTATCGGCCAGCGAGGAAGAAATTTCCAGCATGAAGAGGATAGTCAGCCGGGGCGTGGACATCGATTATCAGATGGTGCCAAAGGAACGCCCAGTTAATGTCAAAAAACTGTTATCTAAAATCTAGGAGATAAAACGAACAGCGGGAGGTGTTACAATGACTGTTCTTCAGGCGATACTTATCGCCATCTTGTATTATGTGGCCAACAGCCCTTGGCCGTTCGGAGGCCTAGGTAACTACGCAACCATTTACAGACCTATGGTATCGGGTCTAGTGGTCGGTATTATACTGGGCGACCCTGTAACGGGCACGATCGTAGGCGCAACCATCAATCTCATGTACATAGGGTTCATCAGCGCCGGAGGATCGATGCCTGCGGATATGTCTCTCGCCGGAATTCTCGGTACGGCTATCGCGATAACGAGCGGGATCGATGCGGAAGCGGCTGTGGCGTTTGCCGTTCCTCTCGGGCTGTTAGGCGCTCTTGTCTGGGTAGGCCGCCTGACACTCGATTCATTCTTTGTCCGTGTCGCCGATAAATATGTTGAGGAGGGGAAGCCGGAAAAGGTCTGGATTGCCAACATCCTGCTCCCACAGGTTCTTCTCTTTTTCATGACTTTCATACCTTGTTTCTTGGCGGCCCTTTATGGAACTGCATATGTCAAAGGTTTTATCGACAGCTTGAGCGGTAAGTTTCTTGGTATTTTGAGCACTATAGGCGGTATGCTTCCTGCCGTTGGTATTGGCATGATGCTGCTTGCCATCTATAAGGGGAGAGCTCGCATCTTCTTCTTTCTCGGTTTCTTTGCGGCCGCGTATTTAGGTCTTGGAATTCTGCCGTTGGCATTGATTTTTCTCTGCGTCACGTTATTGATGATGGTTTCGGAAGGTGATCAGGAAATTGTCAAGAGGACCGAATCTCAAGAGGGTGTTGTTGAAGACGTAACGTATAAGTACCTGACCAAGAAAGATCTTAGAAAATCATGGTGGAACTGGATGTACTACTTCCAGTCCTGCTACAACTATGAGCGGATGCAGGGTGTCGGATTCTTGCATGCTATGACTTACGTCATCAAGCGGCTTTACCATGACGATCCCGAGCAGAGAAAAGCTGCCATGAGAAGGCACGTTCAGTTCATTAATACGGAAAATGCGACGGGATCAGTTATCATCGGTCTTGTCGCGGCGATGGAAGAGCAGAACAAGGAGAGCGGCAACATAGGGGACGAGGCATTTACATCAATTAAGGCAGGATTGATGGGGCCTCTTGCCGGTGTTGGCGATACTCTCTGGCAGGGCGTTATGATCCCGCTTCTCATATCCATTTTTGTCGGCTTGTCGAAAAACGGCAACGTGGCGATGCCCATCGTATACACCATCATTATGTACGTTTTATACTACGGTTTCGGATATTGGCTTCTCAATCTCAGTTATAAGAAAGGGAGCGAGGCCATTTTAGAGATGATGGAGAGCGGCATCTTCAAAAAAGTTGTCGTCGGCGCGGGATATTTGGGATGCGCCGTCATGGGCGGCCTCGTCCGTAATTTTGTTAACCTTAGCTGTAAGGTTGAATTCCAACAGACTGCGGAAACGGTTTTTTCATTGCAGCGAGATTTCTTTGACGCGCTGTTGCCGGGACTGCTGGCGCTTCTTCTGACACTAGGCTGTTACAAACTGCTTAAGAAGGGGTGGGCAACGTATTGGGTCTTGCTCTTGCTGGTCGCGATCGGTGTGATCGGCGGGCTCGCAGGAATCATTTAGAATTGAGTTTGATGTTAAAACTGGATACACTTGAGATGACAGGAGACTATCCCTAGGAATGATCAAAGTGCAAATGAATGAATGTATGAAAGCAGTAGCAATTACAGGTGAAAGGCGGGTTGAAATCCTCTCCATGAGGATTCCCCGCCCAAAGCCCAACGAGGTTCTCATTAACATCCGTGCCTGCGCACTCTGTACGTGGGAGCAACGCGTGTTCAAAGGTGAGAAAAAAACACCACTCCCTCTAATTGGCGGACACGAAATCGCGGGGCAGATTGTTGCACTGGGCGAAGATGTGGATCCCCAGCAATTCCCCGTTGGGGCAGCTGTCGCCCCTCGTATTATAAAAGCCTGTCAAAGCTGTTCATTCTGTCGGAGGGGCAATCCGACGCAGTGCATCCAATTGAATACTTTTCACTTGAACGGTCCGGATGTTTACGGCATGGGCGGTTTCGCTGAATATATCTGTCTTGAGAGTTCTGCAGTCTGGTGCTTCAATCGGTCTCTTCCATTTGAAGAGATGGCTTTGACAGAGCCGTTAGCGTGCGTACTGCACAGTATCTATCAGGCAAAACCGTTATTCGGTGACGACGCGGTCGTCATTGGCGGAGGCATCATGGGGCAACTGCACTTGATGTGTTTAAACAAAATGGGGGTGAGAACGATTCTCTCCGAGCCGGACAAAAAAAGACGCGATTTTGCTTTGTCTCGAGGTTGCAAGTATCTTATCGACCCCAGCAGTGAAGACGCCGTGGAGGCTGTCAAAAAAATAACCGGAGGACGTGGGGCGCAAGCGGTTTTCAACACGACCGCCATCGCGAGTGTCGGCGAAGAGGGAATGAGAATGCTCGAAAATACGGGTCGATACGTAGCTTTCAGTTCGATTCACCCTGACTTGCCGATAAGTCTAAATCCGAATTGGCTTCACTCTTCTGAGGTTGTGTTGACTGGAGCAGTCAATCCGAGTATTCAGTCTTTCGAGCAAGCCGTCAACCTGCTCGACAAGGGATGGCTCGATTTGAAAGACCTGATCACGGATACTTACCCCGTAGATAAAGCCCAGCAAGCATTTGAGCGCGCGATAGCGGGTGACGCCTATCGGGTTGTCATCACATTTTAAACCGGAGACATACAATTTATTGTAAAATCCTGAGGTCGATTGCATGCCTTTAGTATCGTTGAGAGAAGTACTGAAAGGAACGCATGAACGGCGCTTTGCCGTCGGTGCTTTCAACGCGATGGATCACGCCTTTGCCGAAGGGATTCTTCAGGCGGCAGAAGAGATGAGAACACCGGTCATACTAGCGGGAGGCGATTTCCCCGGACCGGATTATGCTCGCTTTATTCCTTATCTTTTGGATCGTATTGGACGTTCTGAAGTACCCGTTTGCCTTCATTTTGATCACGGTTCCAGCTTTGAGGCGTGCGCCAGAGCCGTTAAGTCGGGTTATTCTTCAGTCATGATCGATGGTTCATCGCTACCTTTTGAGGATAATGTTGCTCTCACAAAGCGTGTCGTCGATATGGCGCATGCTTATGGAGTCGATGTCGAAGGTGAATTAGGGTGCATAGGCTCTAATTGGGGCTCGATGGAAGGCGAAGGAATGGGGAGCGTGCACACGGATCCTGAATCTGCCAGGGTATTCGTCAGGGAGACCGGTATCGATGCCCTGGCAGTGGCGATCGGGACCTCACACGGTCTTTACCGACAAGCTCCCGACTTGGACTTCGAGAGATTAGCGGCCATTCGTCAACGTGTTGATGTTCCGCTTGTTATGCATGGGAGCTCCGGCTTATCCGAACGCGATTTCTCGAGAGCTATTGACGGCGGCATTTGCAAAATCAATGCTTTCACTGCGCTGACGATGAAAGTGACCCGACAAATTGCTGACGATTTAAGAGACACTGAACTCGCATCATCGATGAGCCATATGATTTCACTTAAGATGACAGAATATGCGAAGCAGGAGGTGATGCGTTACATACGCATTTTTAGAACCTTGCCGATCGAGGAGGACTTAAATTGATTTGTCGAATGACTGAAATCGTTAACCCCAGCGGGCTACACGGGAGACCTGCGGCTCAGCTTGTTGAGGCAGCGAAAAGGTATCAATCAAAGCTCACCATTCGGAATGTCACTGAGCGGGGAGAACCCGTCAACGCCAAGTCTATCGTCCGCATACTCGGCCTTTCGGCAAGCAAAGGGAAAACGGTGGAACTGTGCGCTGACGGTGAAGATGAAATCCAGGCAATCGAAGACCTCATCACCTTAATCGATAGCGGCTTCGATGAAATCTGACTTGAGGAACGGAAGGCCTTCATCAATGAGAGACGACAATAACCATAAAGAAATGCTCATTCTTCGGGGAGAGGGCGTGTCGGACGGTGTCGCATTTGGCAACGCTTTTGTTTTTCGGGCGGAACAATATGTTGTGAACGAAGAATTCTTCGAGCCGGGTAACGAGGACGACTTTGTTCAAGAATGGGAAGATGCTCGTCATACAGCCCAGGTCGAGCTCGATAAAGTTTTTTCCGTACTTGATAACGTTTCGGGCGAAGGGCGCGCTATATTGGATGTTCACAAGAGCATTTTGTTTGACGAAGAGATTGAGGAGATGGTTGAAACGGCCATCCGCGAAGAAAAGGTCGTGCCGGCATCGGCGGTGTCTAGGGTGTTTGACATCTTCATTTCCATTGTAGGCGATTCGAGCGACCCTCTCATCGCTGAACGCGCTGCGGATCTCCGTGATGTTCGCGACCGATTGTTACGTATTCTTCGGGGAGAGAGTTCTAGTGATCTATCGCATTTGCCGGAAAACACGATTCTTGTTGCAAATGACTTGTTGCCGAGCGATGCGGCAATGTTGGAAAAAGGAAAAGTTGCCGCGATCGTCAATGAAAGCGGGAGTGCTACGGCTCATCTAGCCATCCTTGCCCGCGGCTATCGTATTCCAACGGTGCTCAGTGTCCCAAAGGCGACAGTTTTGATTAATAATGGCGAGCACCTTATTGTTGACGGCCATGACGGGATTGTCGTTGTTAATCCGGACGAGGCGATAGGAAGTGCGTACGCCGACAAAAAAAGTCAATTTGATAAGAAAACAGCGTTGGAAAACGAGTATCAGGATAGAAAAGGGCTTCTCCGCGACGGCACAACCGTTCACATCGGAATTAATATTGGGGACGACAGGGAGGATCCCGGATACAGCAGTTGCGATTTTGTCGGTCTATTTCGAACGGAATTTTTGTACATGGATTCGCAACAGCTCCCCACCGAACAACAGCAGTTTGATGTTTACAGGAGAGTTCTAGAGCTTGCAGGAGACAAACCCGTTACGCTACGAACACTCGATATCGGAGGCGATAAGCAGCTGCCCTATATGTCGTTACCTGAAGAGATGAATCCATTTCTGGGGAAACGTGCGTTGAGACTTTGTTTTGAAGAGATGGACATGTTCAAAACCCAGCTTCGTGCCGCCTTGCGCGCTTCCGTGTTTGGCAAGCTAAAGATCATGTTTCCGATGGTGGCAAGTGTTGATGACGTTAGACATGCGAAATCCGTTCTCGAAGCGGTGAAAAAGGACCTTGATGACGAAGGTTGTCCCTATGATCCGCATGTTCCTATCGGTATCATGATTGAGGTTCCCTCCATTGCTGCCATTGCCGACTTAGTGGTAACCGAAGTTGACTTTGCGTCAATCGGAACAAACGACCTTTGTCAGTATCTCTGTGCGACAGATCGCGACAACGCGGAGATTCGAGAGTACTACCAGAGTTTTTCTCCCGCCATGTTCCGCACATTGCACAGTATTGTGACTGCCTTTAACGCTGCGGGGAAAGAGATCTCAATTTGTGGCGAGATGGCGGCGGATCCCTTGGCGACAAAAGTTCTCGTCGGGCTTGGTTTGAGATATTTGAGCATGAATAGTGCGTCAACGGCTAAAATTAAGATGGAGCTTGCCCAGTTCACCTTGGAAGACGCCGAGGATGTCGCGAGCGCCGTTATGTTTCTCAAAACTCAAAAAGATATTGTCGAATACTTGTCATCAGTCTAATGATAATACCCTCCCATCAGATCATCGTTCCGTGAACAGATTATGTAATTGATCGTATCTGTTTTTCCAATTGTCTCATTGCATTGTTCGTTTTATAAAGTTCCTAATCTAGAGCAGTGACAAACACGACGACGAAAGACAAGATCGATGTGTTTACTGAACCGTTGCCGATTTTTGCATACTTGAGTATACTGAAACTGTATATGGATATTCCGTGAGGGGGCAAAGCGGAACATCTCTCTTCTTGGGTTACCCCTCTAATGTTTTTTTGCAAATGGAGATTCTTTGTGACTGAACGTTCCGGAGTCCAGATCTATTCCGAAATCGGACGGATTAAGCGCATCATGCTGTACCGTCCGGGACGCGAGTTGCTCGACTGATTGTTCCGTCTCGCCATTCATAGATCAATGACAAAATGTGGGCGCGACGGCGCCCATTCGTATAGAATAGAGATATCACTTCATAACAGATATTGGAGGTTAAGTAAACGTGAAGAAAAGAATCGTTGTTGCCTTGGGAGGCAACGCTCTCGGAAATACACCGGAAGAACAACAAGAGCTCGTTCGCCAGACGGCGAAGCCGATCGCCGATTTGATTGAGGACGGTCATGATGTGGTTATCGCACACGGCAACGGTCCGCAAGTCGGCATGATCAACGTCGCGTTCAGTAGCGGGCAGGTTCCGCGTATGCCATTCCCCGAATGTGGCGCGATGAGCCAAGGCTATATCGGGTTCCATCTGCAAAACGCCTTGCGCGAGGAACTGCTTTCACGCGGAATCGATCGCCCTGTGGCGACGATCGTGACTCAAGTTGTTGTCGATAAGAACGACCCTGCCTTTGACGATCCGACGAAACCGATCGGGAAGTTTTTCAGCAAAGAAGAAGCCGAGAAAGTCGCTGCCGAGACGGGCTATGTCATGAAAGAAGACGCAGGTCGCGGCTACCGCCGCGTTGTTGCCTCGCCGAAGCCGGTTGAGGTCATTGAGAATAAAACAGTCGAAGCGCTGATCAAGGACGGCCAAATCGTCATTACGGTCGGCGGGGGCGGAATTCCCGTGTTCAAAAACGGAAACACATTGGAGGGTGTCGCCGCCGTGATCGATAAGGATTTTGCATCAGGTGTTCTCGCGGAGATGATCAACGCCGATTTCCTGATTATCCTAACGGCGGTGGAGAAAATTGCACTTAACTACGGCAAGCCGAATGAGACATGGCTCGACCAAGTGAGCGTCGCCGAGATGGAGCAATACATGAAGGAAGGTCATTTCGCGCCGGGTTCCATGCTACCGAAAGTCGAGGCGAGCGTCGCCTTTGCAAAATCGGGTAATGGCCGCGTCGCGCTCGTGACCTCGCTTGAAAAGGCGAGTAGCGGTATTAGAGGAGAGACAGGTACGCACATCAGCCTGTAATGCTGTAAATACTAGTCAGGCGATGCGGATCGTTTGACGGGAGGGGAAGTTTATGAGAGATATCAGAGTCGCTCTCTGGGGTTTAGGCGCTATGGGGAGCGGGATAGCCAAGATGATCGCTTCGAAGGAGGGACTCGCCTTATCAGGTGTTTGTGTTAGGCGGGATCACCTCGTCGGGCAGGAAGTATACGCTTATCTGGGCATCGATCGCGGCGATCGCGACCCCGTGTTCATCACGAATAAAATCGAGGATATCGTCAGACGCGATCTTTGTGACATCGTAGTCTTGGCGACCGATTCGTTCGTTGAAACTCAGTTTGACAAGATTATGTTCTGCCTTGAGCGAGGCGTTCACGTCCTTTCGATTGCCGAAGAGATGGCGTGGCCATGGGCGCAGAATGAAGAGCTCGCGGACAAGATTGATGCGCTTGCGAAGATGCGCGGTGTTTCCGTGCTCGGCACGGGGATCAACCCAGGCTTTGTCCTCGACTACCTGATTCTCGCCTTGAGTGGAACGTGTGAACATGTCGAGTCGATCTCAGCCGCGCGCGTCAATGATCTCGCTCCTTTCGGAAAGTCCGTTATGGTTGAACAGGGCGTTGGAATATCCATCGATGAATTCAAGAGGCGCATGGAGGAAGGCAGTCTCTCCGGACACGTCGGTTTTCCCGAGTCCATGTCGATGATCGCCGAAGGCATGGGTGTCGCGTTGGCCGATATTGAAGAGACACGTGATCCGATCATCTCGAACGTCGACAGAAAATCTGCACATGGTGAGGCGAAGAAGGGTAATCTCGCCGGCATACGTCAACAAAGCTACGGACGTCTCGCCAATGGCAAAGTCTTTATTCACCTCGACCACCCTCAACAGATCTGTCCTGAAGACGAAGGGGTCAATACGGGCGACTATGTGACCATTCGCGCCGACGGATACGATATGAATCTTTCTATTGTTCCCGAGACGCCGGGCGGCATCGGGACGATCGCCATGGCTGTCAACATGATTCCGCACGTGATCGGCGCGAAACCGGGACTCCGTTCGATGCTCGATCTCCCTGTGCCTCGCTGTATCTTGGGCAATTACGCCGAGCAGATTCATCAGGAGAGAGATCATCGATACCGCCGAGGCGAACTTGTCTCCGTCGAGACCGTTATTCTTCCCGTTGGCGAGCGCGCACCTCAAGTGCCCGATGACACGAAACGGACACCGCTTCGCGCTTTTACAAAAGGTTTCTTGCAGGAGGAATCGGCAACTCGCGGAGACCTCGTTACCGTGAGGACGATGAGCGATCGATTGGTGACGGGAACGGTATCGGATCTTCCTATCTCTCCGACGCATACATTCGGGCATAGCGTCCCGGAGTTGACTGCCGTTCACAGACAAGTGTTCGAGCTCATGTTCGGAGGTGAGTCGAAATGAAGGATATGACATATGGAGCCGTAATGGATCGGCAGAATGATATTATGCGCCAATCGCTCGGCATCAATTACGATGACTATGAGGGCGAAGGCATTGCCTTTGACTATGAAGCCATGATGCATGACGTCGGCATCACGATCGATGAAGTCGTCCGGATTCAACGCGATTTCGGAGTCGGAAACACACCGCTCATGGACTTGAAAAACGTGACGGCGCTCGCGAGAAAGGTGTCGGAACCCGGTTACGGCGCAAGAATTCTCATCAAGGACGAAGCCGCCAATCCTTCGGGTAGCTTTAAAGCGCGCCGCGCGGCGCTTTCCGTATGGGATGCCAAACGGAAGGGTTACAAAGGCGTTATCGCGGCGACGTCCGGCAATTACGGCGCCGCGGTCGCCAGCATGGCGGCTAAGCTCGGTTTAAAATGCATCGTGCTCCAAGAATGCTACGACAGCGAGCTCGTCGGGCAGCCCGAAATCCTCGAAAAACAGAGAAAATGTGAGGCGTTCGGTGCCGAAGTCGTTCAGACGACGGTAGGTCCGGAGCTTTTCTACCTGGCGCTCCGCATGTTGGAGGAGACGGGTTTTTACAACGCGTCACTCTATTCTCCTTCCGCCATCGCAGGCATTGAGACGCTCGGATATGAGATTGCGCGCCAATGTCGTGACGAATACGGTCTCGTTCCCGATGTCGTCCTTGCGACACATGCGGGTGGCGGCAATCTGACCGGAACGGCCAGAGGACTCATTAAAGCAGGTCTCGTCGATACAAAAGTCTACGCAGCGAGCGTTGATCTATCCGGCTTGTCGATGGCGTCCGACCGCGACTTCAATCGCAAATCGTTTACGACGGGTCACACCGGCTTCGGTATCCCCTTCGCATCGCTTCCCGATCGAAGTGATGTTCCGAGGAACGCCGCCCGCGCTTTGCGTTACATCGATCGTTATCTCCTCGTCAAGCAGGGCGAGGTATTTTACACGACGGAAATGTTGGCGACGTTGGAAGGACTTGAGCGCGGACCGGCAGGCAATACATCGCTGGCGGCCGCCTTCGCTCTTGCTAGGACGATGCCGGAAGACAAGACCATCGTAGTTCAGGAAACGGAATACACGGGCGCGGGGAAACACCCGATGGCTCAGTTGACATTCGCGAGGCAGAACGGCATCAACGTTTATATCGGGGATCCGGAAGAAGAGGTCCCCGGCGAGTCGATTGTCCTGCCGGCGCACCCGTCGATGATCCGCGTGCGCGATTACGATATGAGTCGCCTGCGCGCCTCCGCTCTGCGCCGCCTCGTCGCCGATGGCGGTCCGTGGTCGGAGAGTGAGATCGCCTACATGGCTGAGGAGCTCAATCTCTCCATTGAAGAGACGAAAGCGATGCTTGAAACACTGTGAATCCAGTACTGAAACTGCCGTCATTCATGTGACGGCAGTTCATTTAATGGGAACTTATTAGGATGGGAGAGGATCTGAATGACCGATCGCGGAGAAAGAGATTTGTCAACGGATGCGACTTTTGAGGAAAGACGCCTACATCTCGCACATCTGTCAGATGAAGAACTCTATACACGTTTTTGGGAGTTGACGGAGAAGCTTGTCGAGCCGCTCCTCCAAGCGGGAAGAGAATATACGACTCCCGCCATTGAGCGAAGCGTGCTCCTTCGTATGGGGTTTTCAAGCATTGAGGCACAGGCTATTGTGCGCGGCGTAATCGATCACGGGCTAATGGGGAGAGGTGCCGGGCATGTCGTCTGGAAAGTGGCGGAAGAGCTCGGACTCTCCATACGTGAAACGGGACTGTTCCTTGCCGAGGGCAAGCACTGGGACGTGGCGGCGCGATTGTTTGACGAGGTGGCCTCATGAAACGTGATGTTTGCGAAGACAAAGTTGTCCGTGACGGTCGCCAAGGAGAGAACGGATCGGTTCAAGCGGCTCGTGAAACGTCGATTACTCTCGACATTAATGAGCGATTCGATGTTCGCAAAATTCTCGACGGTTTGGAGAATTACCGCTCACCGAGACGCCCGTGGCATTGGCGTGAAGGTCGAGGAGAGTCGAGAAAGATCGGCGCGTTTGAGTATCTGGAGACGTCAGAGTCACTTGAGAACTCCGTGCCTTTACCGGGGAGTCGAGGTTTGGGTTACATTGACCCGCAGCCAGATTGCGTCATCACGACGGAAATCGCTTCCGGTCGATTTGAGGACGATATTCGCCGTATGCGCATGGCTGCTTGGAACGGCGCCGATCACATCATGGTGATCAGGACGGCAGGGCAATCGCATATTGATTCGTTGCTGGAGGGCACGACACAGGGCATCGGCGGCATTCCCGTGACACGTAAGCAATGTCGCGCGACGCGCCGAGCGCTCGACCTCATCGAAGACGAGGTCGGTCGTCCGATTAATTATCACTCTTACGTTTCCGGCGTTGCCGGTCCCGATATCGCCGTGATGTTCGTCGAGGAAGGCGTGTCCGGCGTCCATCAGGACCCGCAATATAACATCCTCTACAGAAACATCAACATGCTCCGAAGTTTCGTCGATGCGTGTGAAAGCAAGAAAATCATCGCATATGGAGGGCAACTCCAAATCGACGGCGCGCACAACGCGAACGCGACGGCGATGGAGGCGTGGAAAGTCATGCCCGAGCTGATGGTTCAACACGCGATCAACACCATGTTCTCGCTCAAGTGCGGAATCAAACCGGAGAACATCGCGCTCTCAAGCGTTCCCCCGACGGCGCCCCCCGCGCCGTGCATGCGCATAGACTTGCCCTATGCAGTCGCGTTGAGAGATTTTTTCAGAGATTATAGAATTCGTGCCCAACAAAACACGAAATATATGGAGTCGGAAACACGCGAAGCGACGGTGACGCATACGCTCAATATGGTCATCTCGCGCCTGACTTCAGTCGATGTTCAATCAACGATCACGCCGGATGAGGGACGCAATGTCCCGTGGCACTATTTCAACATCAATGCCGTCAATACGGCGCGTCAATCGCTCAACGGCCTTGACGGTATCCGCGAGATGGTCGACATCAACCGTGACGGCCCGCTCGGCGAACGCGTGCGCGAGCTGAAAGAGCGCGCCATTCTCTTTTTGGAGGAGATGCTTGAGGTCGGCGGCTATTTTAGCGCCGTTGAAGAGGGATTCTTCATCGACAGTGCCGAATATCCCGATCGCAAGGGCGACGGGATTGCACGTGAACTCGATGGCGGCATCGGAGCGGATAGCTTGTTCAAGCGTGCCGACGACTATTTCGCACCCGTCTCCGTCCATTTCGGATACAACAACATCCCCGCTCCGTTTGAGTGTGCGAGCGAGGCAATTGGCGGTGATACGTTCCAAGACCCGTCCAAGATACAATTTATCGATGAGCTCGACGAGTATGATAACGTAAACGTCCGTATCGCCGAAAAACAAAAATATTATGACAATCCGAATCTTGTCAGACCTGAAGTCGAATTCTTGGCGGACGGCGTTATCGTTTTGACGCTGATGCTTCCCTGCGATCGGCGCCATGCGGAAGCCGCTTCGCTTGTTATCGGCGAAAGAATGGGGCTTTCAGATTGTGAAATTATCCACTGTCAAGTGATGCATCCCGTGGAGGGCACCTACATCGAAATGAAGGGCAAAATCGACTTCGACATCGATTTGTCGAAACTTGTGCTCCCTGAAGTGATCGAGACATTGTCGGAGTCGGAGATCCGCGAAGATATCCGTGAGCACCCGATGACTGTCGTCGCGGGCACGGTCGGTGAGGATGAGCATTCCGTCGGCTTGAAAGAAATTCTCGACATCAAGCACGGCGGGATTGAAGGGTTCGGTATCCGCTATCACTATCTCGGAACATCCGTTCCTATGGATAAAATAGTTGACGCGGCGATTGAGACGAATGCCGATGCCATTCTCGCTTCGACGATTATTTCGCATCACGACATTCATTACGAGAACATGAGGAAGATCGCGGACATCTGCATCGAGAAGGGCATCAGGGATCAAATCATCCTTGTCGGCGGAGGCACACAAGTCGTCAATGAGCTCGCGGTCGAAGCGGGCATGGATGGCGGATTCGGGCGCGGCAGTCGCGGTATTGACGTGGCGAGTTTTCTCGTGAAACGGCGCCGCGAAATGCGAAAGGGATGCGATGAACGTTGAGTTGCTCGTAGCGGAAATTGGAAGCACGACGACAGTCGTCAATGCGTTTACCGACTTGACCGGTGACGCTCCCGTCTTTCTCGGGCAGGGGATGGCGGCGACATCCAGCGGGGAGGGAGACGTCGTCCTTGGCCTTCAAAGGGCAAGAATCGATCTCGCCCGTAATCTCGGCGTCGAGATGATCGAATCCGACCATATCTTCGCGACAAGTTCCGCGGCGGGCGGTCTCTCAATGACCGTTCACGGGTTAGTTCCCGAGATGACGGTGCGCGCCGCTCGCGAGGCGGCACTCGGTTCAGGCGCAGTAATTCGCATGGTTACCGCCGGAAGGCTCGGCACTTATGATCTTGAAGAAGTGCGCGCCATCGCTCCGCGTATCATGATGGTGGCGGGCGGCGTTGACGGCGGCGAGCGCGAGACGGCACTTCACAACTTCAAGGTTCTGACAGAGCATATGCCGGGGACGCCGGTCTTGTACGCCGGGAACACCGATAATTGGCGAGAGATCAAAGCGATCGCTCAGGAGAAAAACATCCGATTGTACATAACGAAGAATGTTTATCCGTCGCTTGATCAACTCGATGTTGATCCTGCGCGCGCGATGATTCAGGACATCTTTGAAGAACACATCATCGAGGCTCCCGGGATGGCGCGCATACACGAAGCGGTGACGGGAAAGATTATGCCGACACCGGGCGCCGTGATGGCGATGACGGAGCGGCTCTTCGACGTACTCGGCGATTTGATGACTTTTGATGTCGGAGGAGCGACAACCGATCTTCACTCGGTAACGGAAGGCAGTGAAGACTTGCGCCACTATCGCATAGAACCGGAGCCGTTCGCCAAGCGGACAGTTGAAGGCGACTTGGGCGTGTTCGTCAATCGTTCACACGTCATCGGCGCGATGAATGCCGGTGAGAGGGCGAGGCTACCTGCTGATTACGAATTACAGCTTGCGAACGTGCCGGAGATACCTGAGAATAGAGACCAGATTTCACTCGTGCTTCCACTTGTGAGAACTTGTTGTCGCGAGGCACTGGAACGCCACGCCGGTCGCATGACGGAACAATTTACGACACGAGGAAGACGGATGACGATACGAGGTCGCGATTTGACTGCCGTTACGTCGGTCATCGCGACAGGCGGCGCATTGACAAAGTTGACCTGTGCCGGATCAATGATCGGCGAAGTATTGTCGGTGCCTGTGACCGATTATCTCTATCCGTCGGAGTTTGCGCGTGTTATGATAGATCACAACTATTTGATGGCTGCATGTGGCGTCATGGCTAACGCCTACCCTGAGGCGGCCGTTAAATTGATGCTTTCGTCATTGAAATTGTCCTGACAGGAGGTCATTATGTCATATCCTGAATTGCTAATTGATCGCGAGAAACTTATTCACAATGTGCGTACTATCTTGAAGATGGGGCAGGATTCAAACGTTCAAATACACTTTGTCACCAAATGTTTGTCAGGATGGCGACCTTTTCTCGAAGTCTTGCATGAGGCGGGTGTTGAGTATTTTGCCGATTCCCGCGTCGAGAATTTACGTGAGATGAGTGACCTCGGACTGTCGCGTATGATGCTCCGGGTGCCGATGATCTCGAATGCGAATGACGTTGTGCGCTATTCCGATTTAAGTCTTAATTCCGACTTATCCGCCATTGAGGCGTTGTCGGATGCGGCGCTGGCGCTCGACCGTGAGCACGGTGTCATTTTAATGGTTGAGATGGGAGATTTGCGCGAGGGGTTCATGCCGGATGAGATGTTTGATGTCGCTTCTCGTGTACTTAATCTGCGTGGCGTATGGTTGGCGGGTATCGGGGCGAATTTTAACTGCTACGGGGGTGTCATTCCCGAAGAGCGCCAGCTGGAGGAGCTAAGCGCGATGGCTGAAGATATTCGGCGCCGGTTCAATGTTCCGCTACCGATTGTTTCCGGAGGCAACACGGGTTCCCTCTACATGCTTTCTGAAAACAGACTCCCGTTGGGAATCACGCATCTTCGCGTCGGCGAGGGTTACCTGCTCGGTATTGAGACATCATTCCGAAAGCGACTTCACGATCTCTTTACTGATGTCTTTACTGTCAGGGCGGAGATTGTCGAGCTGAGACGTAAACCATCCGTTCCGACGGGTTTAATCGGACCGAATTCTTTCAACGAGATTCCTGTTTTCGAAGATCGCGGACAGATTTGGCGCGCGATTCTCGCCATCGGTGAGCAGGATGTGCGTTGCGATACGTTGGAGCCTAAAGATAGCACGATTGCATTCCTAGGTGCGTCAAGCGATTACATGATGCTTGATATTACGCATGCCGTCCGCGACTTCAAGGTTGGAGACGTGCTCGAGTTTTCGCCTGATTACGCGGCTTTATTGCGCGCTTCAACCTCTCCTTACGTAGAGAAACGACTCGTCTAAAAAATCTTGACTATAGACGTTAGATGGATGGGCAATAAATGAAGATAAATCCTTGGTTCACGAAAAAGTCTTGGGCGGAGATCTCAAAGAGTGCTTTAATCAATAATTTGGAAGTGATCAAAGCGTATACCGCCACGACCGGAACGCTTGTCGCTCCCGTAGTAAAAGCAAATGCGTACGGTCACGGTGCCGAGCTTATCGTTCCCGTTCTCGAGGAGGCGGGAGTAACATATCTCTGTGTCGCCACGATCGATGAGGCGATCGCTTTGCGTGAATCGGGCGCGAAATCGGAGATTCTTATCTTCGGTACGACGAGATACGAGCACGTACCATTTCTCAAACAGTACGATTTGACGGCCTCGATCGTTTCCGTAAGCGAAATACAAGGCTTTGCCGATGCATCGGCAAAGACCGGCGGGGAACCGTTAACCGTACACATCAAGCTTGATTCCGGTATGTCACGACTGGGCATGCTCATCGATCCTCCTAATAATTCCAAAGCGATTGAAGCGTTGCTCGCCGCTGCCGGAGAACCCGCGCTAAAGGTGGCAGGTGTGTACACGCACTTGGCGACGGCAGATTGCGATCTAACCTATGCCGCGATACAACGGGAGCGATTTATCGCAACTGTTGCAGAAGCTGAAAGACGCGGTTTCCCGCGAGTCAAGCGCCATATCGCAAGCAGTGCTGCGATTCCGGAACAACCGGAGAATCACTTTGACATGGTGCGTCCCGGGATCACGCTGTACGGAGGCAAAGCCGGTGAGAGAACTCCTCACTGGACGAATTTGCGCCCTGTCATGACGGTAAAGAGCGTTATCGAACAAATCGGCGAAGTTGTTGCGGGCACGCGTGTGAGTTACGGGGGCACATGGACGGCACCGAATGACTCGCGACTCGCCGTCATTAATATGGGGTATGCGGACGGATTGTCCAGACAGCTGTCGAACAAGGGTTGTTTCTATCATAAGGGAAGAGAAGTTCCCATCGTCGGTCGCGTTTGTATGGATCGATGCATAGTAGATATCACTGCCATACCCGATGCTCAAGTGCGCGATGAGGTGATGCTGTTCGGTGAAGATGCATATGGTCGAAAAGATGCAAGCGAAGTGGCGGCGGTCTACGGCACGATTGACTACGAGGTTTTCACGGGGATCAAAGAACGCGTGCCGCGTGTCCTTGTTGAGTAGTTTTTTATTAGTTTGATCCCGTACGCAATATTAAGCAATATACATTACTATGCAATTTTTTGTGTCCATAAAAAGGGTAAACGACCGGGAGGGGGTCCGGTCGTTTACCATACAAGAAGCAGAAACGTATTATTATTCGTTACTTCTCACGAATAATACCATTCATAAAAATGCTTGTCAACCCATAAATTCTTATTATTTATACCAATATTTATACAGCTGAATGGCATTATTTATACTATTTTTATGTTTTGGAAAGAAATGCAAATCCGGTTATTGTCTCACATATCACAAAATGCTTGATTTTTTGAACAAACAACTCAATGTGCACAATCAGCACGTGGCCTTCATAAATTTAAACGTTCTTTCAGTTCGGTACGTTTTGTAACGTCTAATATGCGATAGATCGTTGAAAGATGGGACTTTACAGTGTTGATTGAAATATGCAAATAATCGGCGATTTCCTTATTGGTCTTGCCTTTGGATGCCATCATCGCCAGTGCGAATTCGTAAGGTGTCAATAGGGTGGTAACCTTGTGAGATGATCGCGGATTATGAATCTCTGTCCATCCGGTCCTGAAATGTACGACTTTTTCGGCTATCATTTTGTACAGTTTAGGTTCACGGTCGCGAATATGTTTTTCTACCATGCCTTGTAACGGCCCATGGTGGCCGATAAATGGCTGTATGTAACCCTCCGGAATGGCTAACTCCAACGCGTTAAGGAAGAAGCGGTCGGCCAGTTGAAAACGGGATAGATTCATAGCCGCCATGGAAGCCGCCAAATTCAGATAGATGCTTATGAGCGGATGACACATATCTGCCATCATCAACGCGGCTTCAGCAACACCTAGCGCGTGCTCGTATGCCTGTTGAAGATAAAGTGCGTAAGATCGAGCATACAGCAGAAAGAGTCGAGTTCCCTCGGAACAATAGGGGAGAATTTCCTGCGGAAGCGGAACAATATCCTCTCCCAAATGGAAAAAGACAGGCAAAACGTAACGGTAAATATCATTTTGTGCGGCGACCCGCCTATTTGCCGAATGCTGTATTTGTTGCTGTAGGATTTGAAGGTCATGCAGGGCAACCTCGACATTGTGCAGCGCTACGTGAATAATGGTGTGAATCAGCAACGCGAAATCACGAATTTCGGGGTGCCGACTCCTCATACAGCGTTCAGCTTCCGCAGAAGATTCCTCATAACGCGCCTGTAAAAAAAAGTGCACCATTCGCGCAACAGCGTTTTCTTCCTCTTCGTGCAGCACCGCAATCATTTCGTCAGTTGCGCTACTGTCACAAGGCAGATCAGGAAACAGATATTCTATAACGACTCGCGGCCCTTCGCCGCGCCGCCATGTAAGCGGGAATTCATCACCTTGTGAGAATTCTCCGCTTTTTATTTGACCTTGATTTTCCACACAATTCTCCTTTTAAGTTCACATAAGCCATTTGAGCGGTTACTCATGCAAATCAAAGGTGGATCAAGCGTAACAAATAATCCGGGAGAGATCGTTATTTCAATCTCGCAGGAAACACCAAACAAGAAAACACCTCTGCCTCTCTTATATTTTATCCTAAAATAGCGGGGAATAACGAAAGCATAGCCTTTTTCAGCGAAAAACGGGTGTTTTAATAAGTTGATTCCACCTTTATTCTGTAAATGAATCGTTACATCTATACGCTTTCGATGTACGCCCATATGTTACGCACACGAAAACAGCGGTCAATCGCGATGTAAATATTTTCGTTGGATATGGTCAATGACATATTGTTCATGTAAATGAAGAAAGAAGGACACTAATATGAGTATTCTTAAACCCAAACCGCCTACCTGCCATACGGTCGAGTATAACGGGAACTTTGGCGATGATAACTACTTTTCCGGTCTGGCACGCGAACAGGAGTTCGCGACATACGGCCTGATCGACAAGGGCGACGGCAAGATCCGCTCGCTAAAAGATCCGAATGTGGTGCTTCAAGATCTTGAGGAGCTGTACGGCTTCCTTAAGACCGATGAAAACGTGGGTAGCGTGAACCCGTCTCTGTGGGAGGAGGCTAAGCTGAACTTCAACTACGGCCTATACAAAGTCACCGAAGGCGTATACCAGGTTCGCGGCTACTCGATCGCCAATATCACCTTCGTCGAGACTGACAATGGCTGGTTTGTGATGGATGTCGCGACCAGCATGGAGTGCGCCAAAGCGGCGAAGGACTTGGTGGAAAAAAATCTGGGCGTACGTCCCGTCTACGCGATCTCGTACTCGCACACCCACGGCGACCACTACGCAGGCGCCAAGATGTTTGCGACCGAACAGCAAGTCGCGGACGGCTCAGTGCGCATCTTCGCACCCGAAGGATTCATGGAGAAGGTCGCCTCCGAGAACATCTTGCTGGGCGCCGCGATGGGAAGGCGCGCCACTTATCAGTTCTCAGGCGACAGCCCGAGCATATACGGCGCGTTGGATGCGGGACTGGGCAAGAGCATCTACGGCATGACCACCACACTGCTCGCGCCAAGTGACGTGATCAAATTCAACCAGTCGGTCGTGGTCGACGGGCTTGAGATCCAGTTCCAGCTGACGCCGGGTACTGAGGCACCCGTTGAGATGAATACCTATATTCCTAAGTATAAGACGCTCTTCGGCGCGGAGAACGTGAACGGTACGCTGCACAACGTTTACACCTTAAGAGGCGCCGAGATTCGCGACGCGCTTGCCTGGGCGAAGTACATCGACGAGACAATTATGCTGTGGCCGGACATGGAATACGTCTGTTCCTCCCACAACTGGCCGCGCTATGGCAACGAAATCTGCATCTCATACCTGGAAAACCACCGCGACATCTATAAATTCATCCACGACCGTACGATCAATCTGTTGAACAAAGGCTATACGCTCAATGAGGTCGGACGCATGGTGGTGCTGCCCAGCGCACTTGAGAAAGAGTGGACCACGCACGGATACTATGGCACGGTCAGCCACAACGCACGCGCCGTCGCACAAAAGTATCTCGGTTTCTATGATGCGAACCCGTCAAACCTCAATCCTCTGATGCAGGAGGATGCCGCGAAGAAGTACGTCGAGTACATGGGAGGCGCGGAGGCGATTCTACGCCTGGCGCAGAGGGACTACGACAACGGCGAATACGCTTGGGTTGCCGAGGTTCTGAACAGGGCGGTGTTTGCCGACCCTGAGAATATGGCGGCTCGCGCGCTGCTGGCCGACGCGCTGGAGCAGCTTGGTTACCAGGCGGAGTCCGCTATCTGGCGCAATGCCTATATGAAAGGCGCGGCCGAGCTACGCAGTGGAGGGAAGAAAGAGACCGCCTACCAGTTTACCTCCCTTGATCTGATCAGCGCGATGACGCTCGACCTGATCCTCGACTTCCTGGCGGTCAAATACGACGGCATCAAGTCGCAAGACGACGATTTCACGTTCAATGTGCATCTGACAGATTCGCTCGAGCAGGCGCACGTCTTCATCCGCCATTCGGTCATCAATTACCGCATGGCAGACTCAAAGGACGCATTGCCCGCTGCGGATATCAGCGTAAGCGCATCGAAACTCGAGTTCGCAAAGATGATCTTCACAAAAACTGTCACCGAAGCGATAAAACTTGAAGGCGACCGTGAGCAGTTAATCACGTTCTTAAACAATACCGACACGTTTACCCGCGATTTCGGTATTGTGCTCCCGTAGCAGGCAGAGGGAAACCGCATGTTTTAGTTAAGGGGCCAGCCCCTTAACTAAAACAACAGCGTGGAGACGGACCTTTCAATATATTTGCGCCTTAGGGGGATGCCAAAATGTTGATAAAAAAGAAAAGAGGGGCTGTCACGTTTCTCAAAATGGCTAATACCATAACGGTACTGGTCATCATACTTGCGGCCGTAACGGGCCAATTTGCCGAGACCGGACTTTTTCGAAGAGTGCTCTTCACCTTTCACATGCCGATGTTCTTTTTACTGTGCGGTATTTCGCCGATAAAGCATAAGGGCGAGGGGAAAGCGGGATGGCTCAATTTCGCTCGTCAGATGGCACTATTCTTTGTCATACCGTACATTTTATGGGCACTGATTTACTCAAACTTTTCATACAGACACCTGATCTGGGTGCTTTATGGATCATGGAACGCACTCGATAAGGCGCAGACACTTTCCATATTGTGGTTCCTGCCATGTATATTTGTGGCACGTGTTTTGGTCGAAGGGGTTCTGAGCTTTATTCCGAAGCTGCCTTTCGGGAAACGGTCAGGTGCGCTGATTTTCGGGGGACTATCGCTGGCGATCGGGGTATTGCTGCCGAAAGTCGGAAGTCTCGGCTATCCGTGGTGTTTGGACATCGCATTTGCAGCAACCGGATTTATGTTGCTCGGATACTCGATTCGGGATGTGATTGAAAGAGTCGCGAAAAAGCCCTTGATTGTCCTCGGGATGTTCGCGGTGTCTGCCGCAGGGTTTTTAGCGGGAACTGTATTCAGGGGTGAAAAATTGGAGATGGTCCTGATGCGAAGCGGAGACTACGGCAATCTGCTGTGGTTCTTTTTGAACGCTCTGTCGGGATGTCTGATGGTACTGTGCCTGTCCGCACTACTCAGCCGCTCTTGGAAAAAGGACGGATCGGTGATCGACGAACAGGAAGAAACCGGTTTGAACCGTGTGACAATGGGAATCTTCGTGATTCACATGCCGTTGTTGCAACAGGTGATTTTACCTCTGATGAGACTTTTACCTTTCCCAATCCCGCAGGGAGTTTTATTTCTGGCCGGTTTGGTGTTAACAAGGATTATTTCAGGATGGATTATCAAGGTGTCCGTCCGTTATGTGCCACAACTGTTCGGTATTTTTCCTTCCGAGCAGCGTATGTTGCGAGATTCCGGCGGTGGTGCAAAAATGTAAGGATAACGGAGGGATCTGCTTCATGAAACACTCTATTGCCAAATCAATACTTATTCTGATTCTTGTTGTCAGCCTGTTGACGATCGGAATCACGGCGGTAATGAGTGTGTATGAAGCCGAAATCTTCGTGCGGGAAACGATGATTTCCAAGGCAAGCAATGCTGCGCAGGTGATTTCACACGTTTATTCAGGCGTATTTCCCGAAACGATGATATCCGACGAAGCCGTCGGAGCAGAGGTGTCGGCTACGTTTCAGAACATGATCGAGAACTTTCAGCTGGAATATCTGTACATTGTGATTCCGGACGTTAATTCCGGACAGATTACGTATGTATGTGTCGAGGGTAATGAAGACACACGCGAGCTTGCAGAGAGCCTTCCGCCCGGAACTGTCAGATATCGGGAAATTTCCGAGGAACTCGCCTCTGTCATCCGAGGGAAAAGTTCGCTGACCTCCGGCGAAACAGACAATCAATACGGACATGTGTTTTCGGCATATGCGCCACCGCCGGGTTTGGTTGCATCGGCGCCGGAGGTTACTTGCGAAACAGACAATCAATACGGGCATGTGTTTTCGGTCTATGTTCCGCTACAGGGTCCGGACGGATCAGTGACAGCGGTCATCGGAGCGGATATCAATGCCGCCGATCTTACCGCTCGCTTTCAAAGAGTAATTCTCTGGAGGCTCTTTTTCTCTCTTGCCTCCGTGATACTGTCCGCTTTTGTTTTGTACCGTGTTCTGAAAAGGAAGGTCATCAAGCCGGCGGAGACAATCAGCGGTGCCATGAAAGCATTCGGCGAGAATGATCATTACGATACACAACCGATTATGATCCGAGGCGACAATGAATTCAGCCATATTGGAACTTCTTTCAATCACATGGCGGCAAATACGCGTGACTATATCGACCGCATCAAGGCATATACGGAACTGCAGAACCGACAGGAGTACGAGTTCAGCGTCGCCTCCGAAATTCAGCGAGGATTTCTGCCGGAGCAGTACTATACGGATACCTTCTCGGAAATCAACGCCCTCATGGTTCCCGCAAGGAATGTGGGCGGCGATTTTTATGATTATTTTGAAGACCGCGGCCATATGGTGCTCGTTGTTGCGGATGTATCGGGGAAGGGCATCAGCGGCGCTATTTTCATGGCGAGCGTTATCAGCCTGATCCGGGGCTTTGTCAAACAGGGCATGACGCCGGGCGAGGTGCTGGAAGCCGTGAATCGCGAGCTGGAACATTCTAATCCGAACATGATGTTTGTCACGACTTTCATCGCTTTTGCCGATCCGAAGGCGGGAGTGATTTGCTATGCCAACGCGGGACACAGTCCTCCTTACCTCCTTCATGACGGAAAGCGGAAACTTCTTGCCGTTTCAAGCGGCGTGCCGCTGGGGATTTTTGCGGACGAGACATATCAAACCGCAGAGGAAGTCTTGCCGCTAGGCAGTACGGTTTTTCTCTATACAGACGGCGTCAATGAAGCCGTTGACAGGAGTGCGGAGTTCTTCGGGACGGAGCGGCTCGAAAAAATCCTTTCGGAGACGGATGGAGCAAATGCGGTAGCACAGGTCAAAAACGAATTAGATCGTTTTACGGTGGGTAGTGAACAGAGTGATGACATCACCATGCTTTCCTTTACTTCTCGTTCGGAAAAACTTGCGCTACCTGCTGAGGTCCCGGCATTTAGCAGGATCCGCGACTGGATCCTCACAGATGAACGGATTCCTGAGGAGATACAAAAACGCGTGTGCCTGATCGCCGAAGAGTGTTTTGTCAATATCTGCTTCTATGCCTACGACGCGCCCGGAGGGATCGTTATCTGCCACAAGCAGAGCTGGGAGGACGGTACCGTCGCCATTCAGTTCACAGACAGCGGGAAGCCTTTTGATCCGACAGCAGAAGTGATCAAGGCGGAGGATTACGATCCCGACCATCAAATCGGCGGTCTGGGGATGCTGATTGCCCAATCATTCGCGGACTGCTACCGATACGTGAACATAGAGGGAAACAATGTTTTGCTCATCATTAAACATGGTAAGGAGGTGCGCACATGACCATTACCGTAGAAAAAAATGATCTTCACTTCACCATCCGCACGTCAGGTTGGCTGAATACCGAGGCGGCGCCCGCCCTGGGAGCGGAAATTGAGAAGATCGTTAAGGCGGAATCGATCGTGCTGGATTTCAAAGAGTTGGAGTACATTTCCTCGTCCGGAATTCGGCAGGTTGTAGCAGCCTACAAGAAAGCCAAGGCCATGGATGCTGAATTTTCTGTTATCAATGTGGGTGACGACGTGATGGAAGTCTTTAAGCTGACCAATCTTGACAAAAAGATTCATATTCTGCCATTGGCTGAACCGGTCAAATAAATAAAAGATAATATTCCGTTCTTTATTCCGCGCTGCCTTCCGTGTTCCCTCCGTTCTTAAACCGAAAGGAATTTGAGATCCGAGAAAGCATGGATGCATCGCCTATCGTAACGAAGAAGGCAGGAAGTGTTCTGGGGAATATGTGCATGAAACTTTATATAAGCGACATAAGAGGTCTGTTTGATCTTCCCGGAATTGAATTATTGGATGAAGGCCGCAGAAATCGTGTCTATCGGTATCATCGACCGGAGGATCAGGCGCGTTGTCTGACTGCCGGACTTATGTTACGCAGTGTCTTTGGAGAGGATAGTGCTTCCTGCATGACCGTATCCCAATTTGGCAAACCGATTCTGCCGAATGGTCCCTGTTTTAACCTTTCCCATTCCGGTCACAAGGTTGTGCTGCTTGCAGATGAACGGCCGGTGGGTGTGGATGTTGAGTTTATTACCCCGTATTCACAAAACGTGGCAAAGAAAGTCTTTACCGCCGTGGAGCAGAACTGGCTCAGGTGTCAAGCAACGGACGAAGACTTTTTCCGCCTGTGGACGGGCAAGGAATCCATTATGAAGGCATTGGGATTAGGATTTCATCTGCCGCCGGAGAGTTTTGAGATTTGTCCGGATGCCGGTATTCCCAATATCGTGGGTGGTCAGAGCTGGTATTTGCACTGGCTTGCACTGGATCATCACATCATTTGCACAGCCGCAGAGCATCCCGGCAGACCAACGATGCCTATTCTGCTTTCAAGAAACGAATTGCTGCAGAAATGAAGTCAAGGAGGAGATGTCTAGATGTTTTCCGAGAAAGAAATCAATACCGGAAGACAGATTGAATTTGATTATTTGAAGGGTTTGTTCACCCCGATGATCCTTCTGATACATTCCTTCCAGATGATGGAAGGCACGTTGGTGCCTGCATACAAAACGACATACATCCTTGCGACTATGACGGGATCGGCCATTTTTCTGTTTGTGTTAGGGTTGGGCAGCACCTATTCCCGTCGCACAACCAGTCAGCTTGTCCGGGATGGTCTGAAGCTGTTCCTTTATCAGCTGATCTGGAATGTGCTGGCCCTTGGGCTTCCCATGGTGATAGGGCAAGGGGTTCGCGGTCTGTTCGGGTTGGAAACCATGTGGGCAGTTGTTTGGCAGCGCATGCCCATGATGATCGAGTACATCAACATTTTCTTTATTGCGGGTGTCAGCTATCTGCTGCTGGCTCTGCTTCGACAGCTTAAAACCCCGATATGGATGTATTTCGCGCTGGCACTCTTGTTGATGATTGTCAATCCTTATTTGTACATGAACGGCAAGACCACCGGCAATGCTGTGGCGGATTATGTGCTTACCATGTTCGCAGGCGGTCGTCCTGCGGTATCCCTGTGCTTTCTGGCACATATTCCCTATACGCTGTTTGGCGTGGGATTTGGCAAGGTGCTGCGCAGAACAACAAACAAAGCCGGACTGTACGGTGTCCTTGCTGTGCCTGCGGTGATCGTCGTGGCAGCTTATGCCTGGCATGCCTTCAGCGTCAATGATGGGCTGGACGCGCTTTATGCCTATTCCGGGGAGGGATACGTATATCCCGGGACTCTACGCGCATTGGCGAATTGCAGTTGTGTGCTGCTTATGTCGGGGCTGTTTTATGCCCTGCGAAATCAAATTGCCGCAATTAAGCCGTTGCATGCCGCTATGGTACACCTGAGCAGAAAGACCACACCCTATTACGCTGTGCACCCTTTCTGGTATGGGTTAATTGTTTCTCTGGTGTGCTTTGCACCACGTTCGGCTGCATTCTGCCTGTGGATGACGCCTGTGGCTTGGGCACTGTGCTATATCGCCATTCGTTTGTGGGAACGGTTCCGCGCCTGCAATCGCTGAATACCTTGACATGATAGTGAAAGGAGTTTTTTCTATGTTTCTGAATTTATTTGCCCGCACTGTTCGGGAATATGCCTATAAGCCTGCACTTGTTTTTGAAGGGCAATCCATCAGCTATGCCGAGCTGGATTACGAAAGCAGCCGAATCGCCTATACCCTGATGGCCAATGGCATTGGGCACGGCGATATTGTTGTCATCCGACTGCCCCGCGGCAGGGAAGCCGTTGCCGCGATGTTGGGCGTGATGAAATCCGGCGCGGCTGTTTGCGTCATGGAAGAAGGATATCCGCAGGAGCGCATGGATTTCGTTATTCGCGATACCCGATCCAAAGTTGTGATCGATTTCAATTGGTTGGAACAACTGCCTGCCGAACCTCGGCCTGTCATATTCCCTGAATGGCAAAAAGATGACCCGGCGATTGTTGTGTATACCTCCGGCTCCACGGGCAATCCAAAGGGTGTCGTCAATTCACACCGAGCTCTCTCTATGGCCATTCGCGGCAATACATTAAGCCGCACGGAGCATGACACCTTCCTGTCTGTTGCCTCTTTCTCCTTTATTGCAGTGGCGCTGGAAATCTTCACGCCTCTTTCGATGGGCGGCACGATCCATATTGCCGGAGACAATCTGCGCAAGGATGCGCAGGCGCTTGTAGATTATAGTCGCCGGCATAGCATCACCACATCCTTTTTCCCCCCGCAAATGGCGCGCATCATCCTGCCGCAGCTGGAAGACCAGCTCTCCAGTATGGTCATCGGCTCCGACCGTGTAACCGATATATACAGCGACAAGGTTCGCATCTTTAATGCCTACGGCTGCAGCGAAACGTGCGGCCCGCTCACGAGTTTTCAGATCGACCGCGCTTATCCCGATATTACGCCCATCGGCAGACCCTATGCCGGAAGCTGTGTGTACATTCTGGATGACAAAAATAATCTGCTCCCGGATGGATAAGAGGGCGAGATCTGTCTCAGCGGACAGGTGGCGCTTGGTTATTTAAATCTTCCGGAGCTGACCGCGGAACGCTTCATCCCGAATCCCTGGTCCGAGGGCGAGGATGATAAAACTCTGTTCAAGACCAATGACATCGGACGTATCAATGAAAACGGGCAGCTGGAATATGTGCAGCGAAAGGACTGGATGATCAAGGTGCGCGGCTACCGCGTGGAGCCCGGTGAGATCGAGGCAACGATTGTGCGCCTGACCTCCGCGGATCAGGCCGTCGTGAAAGGTTTCGAGAATGCCAATGGGGAAACAAGCCTGTTCTGTGTGTACACTGCCAAGGAACCCCTTGCGCCGGAATCCATCACGGAGGCCATTCGCGATTTCCTTCCCGCCTATATGATGCCCGCTTTCCTGCAGCAGATGGATGCACTGCCTGTCAATCCCAATGGCAAGGTGGACCGCAAGAACATTCTGCCGCCGGACGCGGCAAAGTTCCGCTCTGCGTATCAGGCTCCTGAAAATGACCGGGAGGCCGCCATTTGTGCCGCCTTCCAGCGTGTGCTGGGCATTGACCGTGTCGGTGCGCTGGATGATTTCAACCTGATCGGCGGTGATTCCATCTCAGCGGCGAAGGTGCAGGCAGAACTGAAGGGAATGAATCTTTCCGCCAGCGACATTCTCTCACTGGGCACACCGCAGAATCTGGCTCTACGGGTGAAAGCCGGCCTGTCCAAAGCGAAAAAACGCGATTCTTGGCCGTTGACCTTTGCTGAGCGGCAAATGGTCGTGGAGCAAGGCATGAATCCGGAATCCGTTTCCTATAATATCAATTTTCTTGCCATAGAGATCGAAGGCGAATTTGATGCCGATCGGTTGGAACGGGCGCTCAACACGATGGCTGAGCGCCATGCGGCGCTGCGCAGTATCTACCTTATGGAAAAAGGAGAATATGTACACCGCATTCTGGATAAATTGCACATTCCCGTTGTGCGCCGCAGCTGTGCAAGGGAAGACGTGCAGAGCATCATGGAAGCAGAGAACCGTCCGTTTGATCTGGCGAAAGCGCCGCTGGTACGTTGCGAGGTGTTTGAGCATACGCCCAACCTGCGTACGCTGCATTTCTGCTTCCATCATATCATTATGGACGGCTCCGGCTGGCCCACCTTTGTAGACGAGTTATTCCGGCTTTACCATGGGGAGACTCTGCCGGAGCTGACCTTCGATTATCAGGATTTCGCTGTATGGCAGGCGGAAAACGCCGATCTGCAGAGGCAGGAAGCGTTCTTCAAAGAAATGTTTGCCGACGGCGTGCCGGAAAATGACATGCCTACCCATGTGAAGCGACCCTCTGTACTGCCGGAAGCAGACGAAGACATTGTGGCCGCTCTGCCCAAGGCCCCGATCAAGGAAGCTGCTGTGCGTCTTGGTGTGACGCAGTACGGTTTCCTTTTGAGCGTGCTGGGCATGACCCTGGCCAAGTATTGCGGCTGCGAGGATGTCGTGGTGGGTACGGCTATGAGCGGCCGAACCCTGAAGGAACAGGAAAAGATGATTGGCATGTTTGTCAACACCCTGCCGATACGCATAAAGCCCGTTGGGGATATTCTGTTTAAGGACTATGTGCTCAAGACGGCACAGACGATCCGAGGCGTAAAGGCCAACCAGACCTATCCGTTTGAGCAGTTGGTGCCCATGCTGGCTCCGGATCGCGACGCTTCCCGTTCCCCGGTGTTTGATGTGATTTTTAACTATCTGCAGGAGCAGCCTCTGCCCGAAATCGAAGGCGCGAAGGCAGCGTACATTCCCATTAAGGGTCAGGCGCTGCAAATGGATCTGGTGCTGGAGGCGGTACACGAAGGCCCCGATTTCAAGTTTAAGCTCTCCTATTCCCGTCAGCTGTACGACGACGCGGTGATAGAGAATTTTTTGGAGCAGTTCATCATCACTCTCCAGCGCTGCTGTGACGACGGCGATGACCGGATGCTGGTCGATCTTGTCGAACTGCCTGATCGCCAGAGACGACAGATTGTGTGCGATTTCCCGGGCAAAACGGTGGAAGGCTGGGGCGGCAGAACGGTTGTTTCTCTCTTTAGGGAACAGGCGGCCAAAACCCCCGACAACGATGCGGTCGTGTTCGGGAAGGAGACCTTGAGCTATCGTCAGCTGGACGAGGTATCCGACCGTTTGGCGGTCCATCTGGGGGAGAGGGGCGCCGGTCGCGGAAGTGTTGTGGGCATCTTGGTCAACCGTGGTTTGATGATGCCCGTCGGCGCACTGGCTGCATTGAAAACCGGCGCGGCTTATCTGCCGCTGGATCCCGGCTATCCTTCCGACCGTCTGCAGTATATGCTGGAAGACGCGAATGCGAAGGTGCTGATTAGCGACAGCGACCTCTTGGACCGTGTGCCGGAATATGCCGGCTTCATTGTGGACAGTACCGTCATTGATACACTGCCTGATGTAGAAGTGCCGGAAGATATGTCCCGTCCCGAGGACCTTTTCATTCTGCTGTACACCTCCGGCACCACGGGTAAACCCAAGGGAGTCATGCTTACCAACGCCAATATTGTGAATTACCTCCACTTCTATGCTGACAGCTACCGGCTCTGCGAAAGCGACAATATTCCTGCCTATGCCAGTTTTGGCTTTGATGCGCACATGATGGATTTGTATCCCACCCTGCTCAGGGGGGCATGTCTGCATATCTTGCCGGAGGAGATGCGTCTGGATTTGCCGGGTATTGGCAGGTATTTTGAGGAAAACAAAATCACCGTTGCATTTATGACAACACAGCTGGGCAGGCAGTTTGCCGAAAGCATGCGTGTCCCCACACTGCGCGCCCTGTCGGTAGGCGGCGAAACGCTTGTGCCGCTGGATCCGCCGGAATTTGCTCTGTTTAATATCTACGGTCCCACGGAATGTGCGGTTGCCTGTACCAAACAGCGGGTCGATAAGCTGTATGACCGTGTTCCTATCGGCAAGGCAACCTACAATACGGCGCTCTATGTGGTGGATGGACGAGGCAGGCTCGCGCCTGTGGGTGTTCCCGGAGAACTGTACATATCCGGCATACAGGTAGCGGACGGCTATCTGAACCGCCCTGACCTGACCGCGGAAAAATTCATTGCCAATCCATTCACCGACGATCCGCTGTATGCCAGAGTTTATAAGAGCGGCGATGTGGTGCGCTTCCTGCCGAACGGTGCGATCGACTTCGTTGGCAGGCGTGACTTCCAAGTGAAGATCCGCGGCTTCCGCGTGGAACTGACAGAGATTGAGGGCCGCATCCGCGCTTTTGATGGCATCAAGGATGCTGCGGTTATCGCCCAGGAGGATGCCGGCGGCGGAAATCGTGTAGTTGCCTATGTGGTTTCCGACACACCAGTGGATATCAAGGCCATGAACGCTTTCATCGAGGATGAACTGCCCGGCTACATGGTGCCCTCTGCCACCATGCAGATTGAGCGCATTCCGCTCAACCAGAACGGCAAAGTCAATCGCCGCGAGCTCCCGCGCATTCAGTTGCAGGCGGAAGAAATTGTCGCGCCCAGAAACGAAGAAGAAAAGACCATTTTTGACGCGGTTGCGTCTGTGCTTAAGCATGAAGATTTCGGCGTGACCACTGACCTGATGTATGCAGGATTGAACTCTCTTTCCGCCATCAAGGCCGCGGCGCTGATAACAGAAAACACCGGTAAAAACCTGCGTACCGCTGATCTCATGCGGGAAAAGACCATCGAAAGAATTGCTCAACTTCTGGCTGACAGCAGCGACTATCAGATCAAGACCTATGACAAGCAGACCTATTATCCGCTGACGCAGAACCAGATGGGGTTGTATTTCGCCTGTGTGAAGGATCCCGGAACGCTGATGTATAACATTCCTGTTGAGCTGTCCTTCGGTGACGATGTGGAGCCGGAAAAACTGCACAGCGCCATTCTTCGGGTGATTGAGGGGCATCCCTATATGAAGACCCGCTTCTCCGTGCGGGATAATGAGCCTGTACAGCTGCGCATGGACGACGCGCAAGCGGAGATACCGGTGATCACCTGTACGGCGGAAGAATATGCGGTCCGCAGGGCAGGTTTCGTGCGTCCCTTCTCTTTCTTTGAAGGCGCGTTGTTCCGCATGGAAATCTGTGTGTTGCCCGATGGTGTGAAGCTGCTGGGGGATTTCCACCACATGATTTTTGACGGCGGCTCTCTGGATATTTTCCTGCACGATCTGGCAGCAGCTTACGAAGGCGCCCGGATCGAGGCGGAAACCTTTACCAGCTTTGACCTAGCGCTGCTGGAGCGGGAAAAGGCGCAGGGCAGCGCTTGGGCAGAGGATAAGGCATTTTTCCATCACCGTCTGGGTGATGGAGAAGGCGCCACCGTATTTCCTACCGACAAAAAGAGTGACGGCCCCGGCGCGCCCCGAGCGGTGTATGCCACGATCGCCAAAAGCAGCGTGGAGCAAGCCATTAAGGGCAGGGGCGTGACGGCCTCTAATCTGTTCCTTGCCGCGACCATGCTGGTTTCCGGGCGGTTTGCCTCCGCAAAGAATGTGCGGATCGCCGCCATCAGTAACGGTCGTGAGGGTGCTCATGTGCAGCGTAATGTAGGTATGCTGGTCAAAACACTGCCCATGGTCATGACCGTTGACCCGGATGTGACAGCCGCCGCTTACATGAATGACGTGCAGCAGGAAATGAATGAAGTGCTGGCGCATCAGACCTATTCCTACCTGCAGGCGGCGTCGGATTACGGCTACAATGCACAGATGCTGTATGCCTATCAGGGCGGCGTGGTTTCTCAGTATAAGATAGGCGACACCTCTGTCGCCATACGCCCTCTTGGCATAAATAGCGCAAAATTTCCCATTTCCGTCAACATTCAGGAAAACGATACGGACTTCATCGTGGAAGCCGAATACGACGACGCTGTTTACAACGCCTCTACCATGCACACGCTGGCATCGTGTATCGCTCATGCCGCCGGCATGCTGGTCCGCAACGGAGACACGCCTGTCGGCAGCCTTTCTATCTGCAACGAGGAGCAGTTGGCGTTGGTAAATTCCTTCAGCCCTCCGCTTCCCGCAAAGCCTGTCGGCGGACTGCATCAGCTCTTTGAACGGTGGGCAGGTCATACGCCGGATGCTCCTGCCCTGATTGCGTCGGACGCGGCGCTCAGCTTCGCTGAGCTTAACCGACGCGCCAATGCGCTGGCGCACAGCCTGCTTGCTCTGGGCGTAAAGCCTGAGGATCGCGTGGCCTTTACGCTGGGGCGTGACAGCCGCATTCTTGTTTCCATGCTGGGCATTATTAAGGCGGGCTGCGCCTATATTCCCGTGGACCCGGACTACCCCCGGGAGCGTGTGGAGCATGTGCTGGAGGACAGCGAGGCCCGCTTCATTCTGACTGACGGTCCCTCTACTTTGAAGAATAGTCTGGATATCAACGAATTGTTGAAGAACGAAAATACGCTCAATCCGAATCTGCCCGTACGGCAGGAGCAGCTTTGCTATATCATCTATACCTCAGGTTCCACCGGAAAGCCCAAGGGCGTGATGCTCACTCACGGCGGCATCATCAACTATGTGCTGGACGATGAGCAAAATCGCCATGTGCGCGCGCTGGTGGAGAATCGGTGCACCATGTGCTCGGTGACTACGGTAAGTTTTGATATGTTCCTGAAGGAAGCCTTCACAACGCTGATGAATGGCCTGACTTTGGTGCTGGCTGACGATGAGGAAGCCAAAAACCCGGATAAGCTGGCTGCCCTCTTTGCGCGCACGGGCGCAAACGCCTTCAATGCTACACCGTCACGTATGCTGCAATATATGGAACTGCCTGCTATGAAGGAGGCGCTGGCAAAGTGTCGGGTCATCATGGCAGGTGGCGAGGGTTATCCCCCTGCTTTGTATCGAAAGCTGCGCGAAGTGACCGATGCGGTGCTGATCAATACCTATGGTCCGACCGAAATCACGGTATCTTCCAACGGAAAACTGCTCGATAGCGACGTCGTTACCATCGGTGCGCCGCTCCGCGGCGTGGTGGAGCAGGTGATGGATATTTATGGGCAACCCCTGCCTGCAGGCTTTATCGGTGAACTGTGGATTGCAGGTTACGGTGTCGCGCGGGGCTACTTTGGCAATCCGGAAATGACCGCCGAACAGTTTGTTGAATACAATGGGTTGCGCTGGTACAAGACCGGCGATCTCGCCAAGTGGACGGATCATGGCGAAATCATCGTTCTGGGCAGAAATGACGGACAAATCAAGCTGCGCGGCCTGCGCATTGAATTGGGTGAAATCGAGAATACTCTGAACGCGGTGGACGATGTGCGTTCCTGCGCCGTTCTGGTGCGCAAGCTGCACGGACAGGAACATCTGTGTGCCTATTATACCGCCACGCGTGAACTGCCCGCGGAGGAACTGCGTGAGATCCTGCTCAAGACCCTTACGAAATACATGGTGCCCACTGCTTATCTGCAGCTTGATGACATGCCCATGACCCCCAACGGTAAGATTGACCGCAAACGCCTCCCGGACGCCAAGCTGATGCAGCGTCAGGAATACGTAGCTCCCGCCAATGAGGCAGAACAGACTTACTGCGATATTTTTGCCGAGATTCTGCAGCTGGAACACGTGGGGGCGACTGACAATTTCTTTGACTTGGGCGGCACTTCGCTGCTGGTGACTCAGGTGACAATCGATGCGGCGCAAAAGGGTATACAGCTTAGCTATGGCGACGTATTTGCCAATCCCACTCCCAGAGAACTGGCTGCCATCCGCAGTCATGCGGAGCAGCCGTTCGAGAAGGATGAGATTTCGGATTATGATTACGCGCCCATCCATGCGTTGCTTGAAGATAATACCATCGAAGCGCTGAAGGGCGGTAAGCTGTGGGCGCTGGGGAATGTGTGTATCACCGGTGCCAGCGGTTTCCTTGGCATCCATGTGCTACGCGCCTATCTGCACATGGAGAAAGGAACAGCCTTCTGTGTCGTCCGCGGCAGGAAGAATCTCAGCGCCGAAAAGCGGCTCAAGAGTATGCTCGCCTACTATTACGGCGGAGATAAACTGAAGATCAACGGCAAACCGTTCCTAGATGCGATGGATGAATTATTTTCAAACCGCATTGTGGTGATAGACGGCAGCATCATCGATGATTCCCTGTATCAAAAACTTGCCGAGCTTCCCATCGACACATATATCAACTGTGCCGCCAACGTTAAACACTTCTCCGCCGGTACGGATATTGAGGACATTAACTACGGCGGCGTAAAGATGGCGCTGGATTTCTGTCGACAGAAGAAATGCCGTTTTGTGCAGGTGTCTACCGCCAGCATCGCCGGCATGAGCATCGATGGAAAGCCGGATGAAAAGCTGTTGCTCAGTGAGCGGATGCTCTATTTTGGCCAAGATCTTTCCAACAAGTATGCCCGCAGCAAATTCCTAGCGGAGCGTGCCGTGCTTGAGTCTGCGCTTGATGGTGTGGATGTGAAGATCATGCGCGTGGGCAACCTGATGGCCCGCGACGCGGACGGAGAATTCCAGATCAATTTTGCTACCAACAACTTCCTCGCCCGGCTAAAAGCATACAGCCTCATTGGCAAGATTCCCTATGAAGCCATGGGCATGAATACGGAATTTGCGCCCATTGATTTCACGGCGGTTGCGGTGCTTTTGCTTGCAAAAACGCCCGAAAAGTGCAGAGTGTTCCATCCTTACAACGATCATCATATCTTCCTGGGCGATGCCATCGCTGTCATGCGCAAACGGGGCATGGACATTATACCGTGCGAGACGGAGGAATATGAGCGCAGCTTTGGCGAGACCATGCGGGATTCCGCAAAAGCGCGCTATCTCAATTCGTTGATCGCCTACAACGAGCACGGCAAGCGCGTCATGCCCATCAAGTCCGTCAACAGTTATACTTCTCAGGTGCTGCTGCGCCAAGGCTTTAAGTGGCCTATCACATCCGATGCGTATCTGGATCGGTTTTTTGTAATGATGGAAGGCCTCGGTTTCTTCGACCATGATTCTGAAATTGGGATGGAGTAATTGCCATGTATGAAAGAAGCGGACACATCATCAGGCAAAAATTCAGGGAATACCTGCTGCCCACGGTAATGACCTCCATGGCGATATCCATGGCTTCGGTCGTGGATGGCATCATCGTGGGCAGTCTTTTGGGTGAGGTGGCGCTGGCTGCCGTTGGCCTGTCTGGGCCAATTATCTTCTGCATCAATCTTATTTATATGCTTTTTGCCGTCGGCGGGCTTACCTGTGCCTCCATCTCACTGGGCAAACGAGATTTCCATATGGCGAACCAGTTCTTCACGCTTTCCATCGGCGGAGGACTTGGGGCGATGTGCATCTTCCTGGTGGTGATGCAGGTCATTCTGGGCCCGCTCAGTATCAGCCTTGCAGGCGGGGATGTGCAGCTGGCCGCCTTGACGGAAAGCTACCTTCGCCCGTTGCTGTTTACGGGTCCGGCCCTGATGTTTTCCTCCGGCATGGCAGTGTTCATCCGGATGGACGGCAATCCCAAAGCCTCTGCTGCGATTGTGACAATCGCCAATGCAGTCAATTTGGTGCTGGACTACGTTCTGATCCGCTTTTTGGACACCGGTATCGCCGGGGCAGGCCTTTCTACCACATTGGGCTATGTGGCCGGTTCCGCCATAGTGATTCCCTATCTGGCGAACAAAAAGCGAAGTTTCCATTTTGTTCGCCCCGGGAGAACCATCCTGAAAACGCTGCGTGATATTCTGAAGAGCGGCATGTCCAAGGCCGTCAGCCAAGTGTGCAGTCTGGTGCGCTCTCTGGTGATCAACGCCGTGATTGTCTCTACTATGGGTTCCATCGGCATGTCCATCATGACTGTATGTACCAATGTGTCGATGATCTCCCATATCTTTGAGGGCGGTATTGCGGACACCCTGCTGCCCATTGTCGGCACGCTGTATGGAGAAAAGGATTTCTTCGGTATCCGTCATGCTATGAGAATAGCCCGGCGTGTGCTGATGGTGTGCAGTGCCGTGCTGGTGGCCTTTTTCCTAGTTGCACCGCAGCTGATAGGCATGGTCTTTGGCATGACATCGCCGGATGCATTGGCTCTGCTCAAGCCTGCGCTTCGGCTGTACGCCCTGTATCTTCCCTTTTCAGCCGCTATTATGTTGCTTCAAAATTTCTACAATACAACCGAGCGCCGCAGTCTTGCCACAAGTCTTGTGGTGATGGACGGTCTCTTGTTTGTGATTCCCTTCGCCGTGCTGCTATCCAACATACAGGCCAATCTGCTGTGGCTGTGTTATGCCGCTTCCGGCGCATGTACGCTGTTTGTTCTGTTGCTCTTGGCTCGCCGCATCCGGAGGAAAGAAAACGTGCAGGGATTGCTGCTGATCCAAGAGCGGAACGACTACATCCAAAAATTTGATTTTACCATCGCGGCAACCAAGGAGGAGGCTGTCCGGCTATCTGAGCGGGTTACGGCTCTTGAGGGAAAAGCGGCTGTTAACACCCGCCTGCTGAATAAAGTTGCGCTTGCGTTGGAGGAAATGACGGTCGCGTCCGTCCACTATGCCCACGCCGACAGCGCCGGTTTGATTGATATCCTTGTCCATGTGACTAATGAGCAGGTGACAATCCTGATGCGCGATAATGGAAAACCCTTCAATCCTTTGGAGTATATTCCTGAGGAGAATGACGGCTGTATTACCGACAGCATCCAGCTGGTGAAAAAGTTGGCTTCGCGCATGGAATACAGCCGTCAGCTGGGGTTTAATACCTCAGTTCTGACCTTTGAAAATGCCATAGCGTGATACAAGGTTTCTCACCCGCACTATAACGAAACCGTGAAGCGCAGGAGGACATGATATGGAATTTATTGACGCAAAACTTGCGGCTGCTCTGGTGGCCGGCACAGATCAGCGGGAAAGAAAAGAGATTGAGGATTTAGCGCGGCAGCGTCTCTGTTTCCTTGTGGATTACGCGCGGGAGCATTCTCCTTACTTGAAAGAAAAATATGAGGATCTCCCGGAGAATTATCGTCTGGCGGATATTCCCATCTCCACCCGAGAAGAGATGACGGAGCTATTTGATCGCTGGGTCTGCGATCCGGAGATTACCACAGAAAAAGTGGATGAATATGTGGCTGATTTCGAGAACCTGTTCACGCCTTTCCTGGGGAAGTACAGGGTCATCAGCACCTCTGGGACGACGGCACAGCCGCTGCGTATCGTTCGTGACAGCCGACACATCGCCATTCATGACGCCTTGATGGCCGAGCGCTATTTTGGCGGCCCCCTTCTGAAGGATGTGGAGGGACTGAATGAGCCTGATCTGAAGCAGTGCGCCATCGTAGCGCCTGGCGGCTTGAATTCCTCCTATCTTTCCTTTGAACGGGTGCGAAGAAGCTACAAAGCCCGTGGGATTGAGGATCGCACACTGTTTTTGTCAACGCTTGCGCCTGCGGAGGAAATGATCCGTAAACTCAATGAGTTTCAGCCCGATGTCATCGGGTGCTATCCTTCCGTGATCTATACCCTCGCCTTTGAGCAGAAGGCGGGCAGGCTGACTATTCATCCGAAGATCATCGGTTGTTCCGCGGAAAAGCTGCCTGAGGAAAACAGAAAATTCATCAGTGAGGTTTTCGGCTGCCCGGTCAATGACAATTACTGCAGTACCGAAGGCGGCGAGGTCGCCATGCTCTGTCCCAACGGTCATATGCACGTAAACAGCGATTGGGTGATCGTGGAACCTGTCGATCGGGAAAACAATCCCGTGCCCTGTGGCGTAAAATCCGAAGGTATCCTGATGACCAATCTTGCCTGTCTGGTGCAGCCGGTGATTCGATACCGTATGACCGACAGTGTGATCATGCATGATGAGATCTGCGGCTGCGGGTTGAATACCCCCTGGATCGACATAGACGGTCGTGTGGACGACATACTGGAATTTGATCACAACGGCACAACAGTACGTATGCCGGCTGTTTTGTTCGAGCTGTGCGCAAAGGATATTCCCGGATGCGATCACTGTCAGGTGATCCAGCGGGCCCATGATGCCATAGAAATGAGAATTTCTGTTATGCCGGGATATGACCGGGTTGAAACAGAGCAAAAGATTCTTTTCAGCTTCCGGCAGCTTTTTGAGAGCAATGGACTGGGTTCCATACGGATTGAACTGGTGAATAAGCCTCTCGAGCGAACACGAAGCGGCAAACTCCGCATTGCGTTCAAAGAATTTGTTTGATCCGGACAAGTATACGCGGAGTGCTTCTATGGAGACATTGACCAAGGAAAGAGTGATTACTATGAAAGAGATTTTCATTATTGTACTTGCCGTTATCATGGCGTTGACACCGCTGATGCTTCCTGCATGCAGCGCACCTGCACCGGAACCCGGTGAGGCATCCACAACGGAACAAGGCAACCGGAAGGATGTTTGGAAAACAGTCAGTGAAGCATACATCTATGCGTTCCCGTTAGTCATTATGGACGCGACTAAAACATCATCAACCAATACGGTAGAATTTGACCCGATTAAGGGCAAGGCTCCCGTGAATCAACTGATGCATGGCGAGCAACTGGCAGATGCTTCTTTCAAAACGATCGTAACGCCGAACGTTGATACTGTTTATTCCAGCGCATGGTACGATCTCAGCGATGAACCGATGGTCTACGTTTTTCCTGAAACAGACAGGTTCTGTAACGTGCAGGTATTTGATGCCTGGACGAACACGGTTACCGTGTTCGACAAGGCCGGCGCTTATGCCATTACCCTTTCAACGTGGAAAGGTGATTTACCGGAGGGCGTGACTCGCATCAATGTCCCTACTGCAATGTCGTGGTCCATCACGCGCACTGTCCTGTCGGGTGAAGAGGATCAGCCGAACGTCCGTGCTATTCAGGAAAACATGAAGCTTCTTCCGTTGTCGTCCTATGTTCAAGGCGGCGACTATTCCGCTCCGAAAGGCAGTTATGCTCAGGAGAATGATTACGTTCCTATTGAAAAAGTCTTATCCATGGGGCCAAAGGATTTCTTCAACAGAGCCAACGAATTGATGAAAACAAATCCACCCGCTCCGGCTGACGGTGCGAAGGTTGAAAAGCTCGCAGAGATCAATGTCGGGCCGGGCATGAACTTTGACCTCAGTGTTCTATCCGGCGACATCGAGGCAAAGTGGAAAGAAATGCTTCAGAATCTGCGAGCGGAGTTTGAAACTGAGGTCACAAAATTTTCGGTTGATCTTGGGCAATGGAGTTATTTCGGCCCTCCCATCGGCGATTTCGGGACAGAGTACACGTATCGCGCGACGGTTGCCCTCCGCGGACTTGGCGCGAATACGGTCGACGTTGCACTCTACATGAGGACGGATGTTGACCGTTCAGGCGAGATGCTTACGGCGGACAAGACGTATGCCATGCATTTCGAAACATTTCCTCCCCTTTTGGATGGCGGATTCTGGTCTGTCACCGCATATGGCAGCGATGATTTTCTCATCGACAATCCCATTGATCGATATTGCATCAATGACCGGTCTAACTTTATTTTGAATGAGGACGGTTCACTCGACATCATTTTGTCCGAGGGACAGCTGGATGAAATCGCTAACTGGTTGCCCGTTGCCGGCGATTTCCATCTGATTCTGCGCATATACACGCCTGACATGGAGGCTCTTGCATCCTGGCAGCCGCCTGTCATTCGTGTTTTGGATTGAACATACGTCGCTCAAGAGGGGGAAGGGAAAACCCTTTACTCACTCATACGGATTCCATCGATGGCAACGCAAACCACCATTACTGATTAACAGGAGAATTCAAAAATGAAACATGTAAAGAACGTTACAGCGGCAACTCTTGCGGCGGCGACCATGTTGTCTGCCGTCGGATGCAACAGCCAATCTTCTGATGTCCCGAAAATAGAGCCGGAAAAGAATGCGGACGGCAATTATAACATTCTGTTCATCACCACGGATCAGGAGCGTTACTTTTCGACATTTCCTGAAGGAACCGATTATAAAGCCCGCCAGCTTCTTGCCGAACTTGGAACAACGTTTGAAAAGCATTATGTATGCGCTAATGTGTCCACGTCTTCGCGCTCCGTTATCTATACGGGAACCCACATTACCGACACAGCGATGCTGGACAATATTGATTTTGACTGGCAAGCCCCGTTGGACGAATCATTGGTGACTGTCGGCGACAGGATGCGTGAAGCGGGTTATTACACAGCCTACAAGGGCAAATGGCACATGGGCGACTCAAGCATCCTGGAGGGCGTTAAACCGCAGATCACAGACCTTGAAGGGTACGGTTTTGCCGACTGGGGCGGCGTCGATCGCATTGGAAAGGTTTGGGAGGGCTTTGAAGCCGACCCTGAAATTACTTCTGAGGCTGTTTTATGGCTTGACGGAAAGGGAAAACAACTCAACGCGGAAGGAAAGTCCTTCTTCCTTGCGGTCAACTTTGTCAACCCGCATGACATCATGAATTACGACAACACAGGATTTAAGAGTAACTATCTCAAGCTCGGGGGCAAGCCGGAAAGCGAGGTATATGAAAAAACATATGCCGATCAGGTTCCCGCCTCATGGAATTTCGATGCCAATGCATCGGATGTGCCGGACGCGCTGCGCAATTATAAGAAGAATTGGGGAATGATTGCCGGTTCGATCAACGAGGAAGAGGCGTGGAAGGATTATCAGGATTATTATTACAACTGCATTCAAGATAACGACAACAGTCTCATGGAGTTGCTTACCTATCTGACGGACAACGGAATGTTTAACAACACGATCGTCGTGTTCACGTCCGACCATGGAGAAATGCACGGAAGTCACGGGCTGAAAGGCAAGGGCGGCTTCCTTTATGAAAACAACATCCACGTTCCGTTATATATTGTCCATCCCGATTACGAAGGAGGTAAGAGAATTTCCGCCATCACATGCCATATGGATCTTGCGCCGACCTTTGTGGATATGGCAAATATGTCGGATGACGAGAAAGAAACTATTGCAGGAGATCTTGCGGGGCACAGTTTGCTCGATCTGATGGATGGCACAAAAACCTCGGTGCGTGAAGGTTCTCTGTTTTGCTTTGAGATGCTTTCCTTTACGGCGATGCAAATCAATGTCGACGAAGCAGGCGAAGAAGAGGTTTCGTTTGATACTTCAGTGAGAGGCGTGGCTCGCGGCCTCGTAACGGAAAAATATAAATTTGTCCGTTATTTCTCGCCGGTCGGTTTTAATACGCCCACCACGATTGAGCAGCTTTTGTCGCATAACGACATTCAGCTATTTGACCTCAAAAATGATCCAGAGGAACTGAATAATTTAGCGGCTGATCCTGCAAAAAACGAAGCTTTGATTATGGATTTGAACGCACAACTGAACCGATTGATTGAAAAAGAGATCGGTATTGATGACGGACAGGAAATGACCAGAGTTCTGCGCGGATTGCTAGTGAACGCGAACTGAAAACACAAAACGGAGACCGACGATGAAAAAATGCATCATATTTATTTTGATTGCGAGCATGCTGTTATCGCTTGCGGCTTGCAGCGGAAACAATTCTGAACCTGATGTTTCAGAGCAAAAATCCCTTGCCGAGGAGCTTGGATTAACGAAAGAGACAAAGGTGGCGACTGAAAACACCATCAAGATCAATTCAGCGCTGTATACACAATTGGATTTTGCCGATACGCAAGAGGCTACGTTCGCCACAAAAGGTCTGATCGATGCGCCGGAAACACTTGAATTGAAAGATGCCGATGGCCATGTTGTTTGGAGCCAGAGCGCCTATAGTTTCCTTGAAGATTATGAAAAAGCTCCCGACAGCGTGAACCCCAGTCTATGGGAGAACACAAAGAACAATCACGCGTACGGTCTTTTCGAGGTGACGGACGGTATCTATCAGGTACGCGGTTACGATATGGCAAATCTGACCGTAATCGAAAGTGATAACGGTTGGATTGTTTTTGATCCTTTAATGAGTGTGGAATGCACCGAGGCCGCGATGCAGCTTATGGAGAAAAATCTGGGGAAGCGTTCGGTCGTTGCCGTGATCATCTCTCACCCGCATATTGACCACTTCGGCGGTATCAAAGGAGTGATGACTGCCGATCAAGCGGCAGATCCAAACCAGTCGCTTGAACAGCAGCTTGCCAGCGGAAAAATTCCCATCATCGTGCCGGAAGGCTTTGAAGAACACGCAATCAGCGAGAATGTGTATGTCGGTCAAGCGATGGGCCGTCGCGCGACCTATCAATATGGTGTTTATCTTGATCCGTCGGTCACCGGAACTTTGGGCATAGGAATCGGCATGGGGCAGTCAGTAGGCAGTATTTCCTATATCTCTCCGACCTTTGAGATTACCTATACGGGCGAACGCTATACCATCGACGGGGTAAGCATGGAATTCCAGCTCACTCCCGGGACAGAGGCACCGGCGGAGATGAACACATGGTTCCCGGAAAAGAAAGCACTTTGGATGGCAGAAAACTGCACGTCGACACTGCATAACCTTTACACGCTGCGTGGCGCCCAGGTGCGTGACGGTGCCGCGTGGGCGAAATATCTCTGTGAGGCGATGACTCGCTACGGAGCGGAAACAGAGGTTGTCTTCCAGTCCCATAACTGGCCGCATTGGGGCAACAAGGTCGTGAATGAATATCTGGTCAATACAGCAGCTGCTTACAAATATATCAACGACCAGACATTGACCTATATTAATCAAGGCTATACCTCCGATGAAATTTCAAATATGATCGAGTTACCTAAGGAACTGGCCAAAAATTGGTACACACGCCAGTATTACGGCACCGTTGCCCACAACTCAAAAGCGGTTTATCAAAAGTACATGGGCTGGTATGACGCGAACCCCGTCAACTTAAACCCTCTGACGCCCTCCGAGAGTGCGAAAAAGTGGGTTGAATACATGAAT
>JAAZKT010000056.1 GCA_012799695.1 Clostridiaceae bacterium | reverse complement strand
TTTTATGCTATCTGGCGGCGTGCAAGCTCCGCGAACCTGCCGTCTAGAGCCATCAATTCCTCGTAGTTGCCGGACTCGATGATCCTTCCGTCTTCCAAGACCAATATTCGATCACAGTTCAAGACGGTGCTCAAGCGGTGAGCGATTACGACGCGTGTTGTGTTTAATTTTTCAAGGCTTTCACATACAAGCGCCTGATTCACGTTGTCAAGAGCGCTGGTCGCCTCGTCGAAATAGATTATATTCGGGTTATTTACGATGGAGCGCGCGATGAGTATGCGCTGGCGCTGGCCGCCTGATATCGTGCCGGCGCCCTCCGCAACGACCGTGTGCAGACCCATGGGCATTTCGGCGATATCATCCTTTAGGCCGACTGCCTCAATGACCTCCATGACGCGCTCCTTCGATATGTCGCCACCGGTGATGGTGATGTTTTCGTAAATGCTGCCTACAATGAGCTGACCTTCCTGCAACACCACGCCCAAGCGCTTCCTCAGCTCGCGCTTGTCGAGGTTGTCTATGTCCTTGTCGTCGTAGTATACCTTGCCAATCGTTGGTTTCTCAAAACCCAGAAGGATCTTAAGGAGCGTCGATTTGCCTGAACCGGAGGAACCGACAATGCCTACATACTCGCCCGGGTTTATGACGAAGTTAATGTCGTTTAAGACCATATGGCCTTCCTCGCTGTAGCGAAAGGACAGATTGTTGACCTCAATCTTACCTTCAAGCTTGCCGGTGATCACGGCGTTCTCATCATATTCTTGCGGGGTCTCGAGCAGTGGCTTTACGCGCTCGTAGATGGGTATCGCGTTGTTGACCTGTAAAAATGCGGATACCACGCTGATCATCGCTGCAGAGAACGCTCCAAAGGCAGAGGTGAAGCCTATGAATTCACCAAACGAGATACCGAGATCTTTGGCAATCATCATGTAATAGAAAACTGAAGTGAACACCACGCCTAGGAACAAGTTGACGTTGGAGGCGAGGTTCGATAGTCGCTCGTTTTTGATGTGTACTTTTTTTATCTCGACGTATGGTTCAAGATATTGCAGAAGCGCTCTGTTTTCCACACCGGCGATCCGTATTTTTGCGATGCCGTTAAGTATTTGGTACATCAGCGAGGAGAGTTTTGAGTTGCCCTCTGTCATTTTCTTCTCCAATTTTATCTGCAAAAGACCGAATATCATCGTGATCGCCATGTTGATGAGAATCAGCAGGATGCCGATCCATGCCAGTTTTTTGGCGTATTTGAACATTCTAAACAGATACAGCAACGAAAAGATGGCGGATAACAGCGTTGTCATCGCGACCTCGGAGATCAACTTGAATATCGCTGAAATGCCGAGGGCGCGTATGGCGAGGTCAGCGCTTTCGTAGTTGTTGTAGAAGCTGATGGGCATGTTGTACAGGCGGTCGAACACCGCATTCTGCACGCCTATCTCCATCGCGTTGGAAGAACGGAATATCGCCAAGTTTTTGACCACGGTAAATGCGAGATTGCCCAATGAGAACGCGAGCATCAGAAAGCTTACCTGTACCAGCGTGCTCTGGTCGCCCAAAGGTATGTAGCTGTCGAATATCTTCTCATTTAAGTACGGCAGTAAAAGACCGATCAGCGTGCCGAACAGCGCAAACAACAACATGTTGAAAACATCGCTGCGCCTCACGCTTTTTAAACCGAAGCTTATAAGATCCTTAATGCTTATGCTTTTGTTTTCGAAAGGACGGTATATCATGTGTGCCTGCGGACGCACGGTCCTTGCGACCTCGGCGGTGACACGTACCACTTCGCCGCTTTCATGGTCGTACAGGACGTATTTGCCTACGCCCTTCGGCAGGCACAGCATCGGGTGACCGTCCTCCTCCGCATAGACGATGAGGGGCCCCGCGTCAGCCTTAAACCAGTTTTCTTCCAATAATAGGTCTCGGTATATGAAGTGCGATACTCTCGAGATATCCTCAATGGTAAAGCGTCTGCCACAGGCTTCCCTGATATCGTCGATGGATGCGATGTGTATGCCCTCGTGATGACAGAGGAGAGCCAGTGTGTCATATAGCAGGTTTCCGGAGCTGTAAGCTTTGGCCGCAAGTGCACTTTTCTTTTTGAAGAGTCTTAGTATGACTGAGAGACTTTTTTCATAGGTCGCCTTTTGCTCCTCCGAGGCGGCGTAGATATAGCCCTCCTCGGTGATGAGCCGCATGTTGACGCGCTCGATTATTTCATCCGCGAAATCCTCTAGGTTAGAAAAGCTCAGCTTGATTCTGTTGGCAAAATTGAATACCGTTTCCTCGGGAAGCTCGTTATGTTCTATAAGCGTCACTTCGTCAAGTCCGGCCAACATGAATAGCCAAGTGCCGAATTCCTCGGTCTCATGATACATGGCGGGTATCCTGCCGCCCTGCTCGACTTCGGTTATCAAGGTGCGGCGCCCGGTCTCGTTTTCACCGATCAGCTTCACTGCATACACAAGCGCGATTCCGTATTCTACGGTATAGGAGCGGTAGGGATCATACGTAAGGTGAGTTTGAGGACCTTTTAAAGTAATTTGTTTCACGTCTGACACCTCCTAAATCGTGCTGATGAGCTTCTGGTAATGCCCCGGTACACCCATCAGCTCTTCATGCGTGCCGCGCTGGATGATCTTACCCCTGTCCATGACAATAATCTCGTCGCAGTCGCGAATCGCGCTCAGCCTGTGCGCGATGATGATGCATGTGCAACCTCTGCGCTTGATGTTATCCATAATCTCCTTTTCGGTCATGGGGTCGAGTGCGCTTGTGGCTTCGTCCATGATCAATATCGTGGGATTGGTGACCAGTGCTCGCGCTATCTCAAGCCTTTGTCGTTGACCGCCGCTCAAATTGCGACCGCCCTCGGCTAAGTAGGAGTCATACGCGCCGGGTCTTTTTGTTATGACTTCGTGTATGCACGCGTCCTTTGCCGCCTGTATGATGTCCTCATCACGCAGGGTGTCGTTCCACATCGTGATGTTGTCGTGTATCGTGCCGGAGAACAGCGATATTTCCTGACTAACCGTAGAAATGGAGCTGGTCTGTATCTCGAGAGGAATGTTGCGCAGCGAATCGCCGTCAACCGTGATATCGCCGCTCCACGGCATATAAAGTCCGCTTATGATCTTGGATACAGTGGATTTACCACTGCCGGAAGCGCCCACGAAGGCTATGCTCTTACCGCTTTGGAGCTTGAAGCTGAAACCCTCGATCAGCGGTTTTTCGAGCTTGCTGTAGCCAAAGGAGATGTCGTGCAGTTCGATCTGGCCGGACAGTTTTCCGATCCGCTCTACTTTTTCTTCACTTTCCTTAAAGACCTCGTCCTCCTCGTGACGCAGTATGTCGTCCACGCGGCTCATATCCGCCTTGATCTGCTGTATCCTTTGCACGAAGCCGACCAGCTCATTGACCGGCTCGATGAAAGCGGCCAACAATGTGTTGAAAGCAATCAGCATACCGGCTGTCAGGTTGCCACGTATAACGAGCACGCCGCCAATCATGAGTACCAGTATGTTGCAGATCTGCGAAGTAATCTGCGGCACGGAGTTGATTATCTGCTGTAACTTGCCGTGGGATTGTTTCTGCACCGATGATTTTGCGTAATAGCCAAGTACGCGACTTGCAAATTGGTTTTCAACGCCTGCCGCCTTAAGCGTCGTGATGATGTTGATGCCGGAGAATATGACGCCCGTCATCTTACCCTGATCTTGCTGCATCTTCATGATGGAGCGGGAGATGGTGTCTGAGGTGAGCTTGATGATCACAAAATTAATGATGACGGAGCCGACGCCGATAAGCGTCAACAGCGGACTGTACGACAGTAGCAGTATGAGGTAGAAGGCGGAGACGATAAGGTTCAATATGGACTGTCCAAGATCGCCCGCGATGAATTCCGCTACGCTGTTGTTGTTGGATACGCGAGAAGCCAGATCACCGGCGTACCGTTGGTCGAAGAATGACATCGGCAGGCGGAACATATGCGATAAAAGCCCATGTGTCGATATCAGTGACATCTTATTTTGAAGCTTCACCAGTATTGTATTGCGGTAGAAAGTAATGCCTGCCTGGAAAAGTGCTGAGCCCAGCATGGCGATAATAAGTATTTTGAGCCAATCCGTGCTGCCTCCTATCAGAATATCGTCGATGAATATCTGAGAGAATATCGGGGTCAAAAGTCCAGGGAAGACTAGAAATAAGCCTAAAAGTATCAGGTAGAGTATCGCGGATCTCTGACCCTTTAAGCGCTGCCTGGCATAGTGCACCAGCGTGCGGATCTTTTTGCTTTTGGTGAAGCTTTCGGTAGGCCAAAAAAATAATACGACGCCGGTGAAGCCTTCGTCCAGCTCCTGTTTCGTAAGTTTTCTACGTCCACGCGCAGGATCGTTCAGGTATGCGTATTTGCCCTTGACGCCCTCAAACACGACAAAATGGTTGAAATTCCAGTGTATGATACAGGGCAGGCGGTCTTCTTTCAGCAATGCCTCAAGGCCCATGCGGTAGCCCTCAGTTTCAAAGCCGTACTTTCTGGAGCCTTGCATAATCTTGCTAGCACGACAACCGTCGCGGCTGACTCCGGTATCGACGCGTAGTTTGTCAAGAGGTACGTATTTGCCGTGGTAAGCCATGATCATGGCGAGTGATGCGGCGCCGCATTCGGTGCCCTCCATTTGAAAAATAGTGGGCGTTTTTACATACTTTTTCAAAATACACCCTCCTAGTCAGACTTTTCTACTTTCACCTTAAGTTTTTCCTTCAGGTATGGCAGAAGCTTTGTTATGGGGGCTTTGCTGTCTGTGATGACGTTGGCGTTCATCACGGTACCATCGCCTATGAATATCTCAGCACCCTTCTTGTTCGACCATTCATAGCCGCTTACGGTGTTTGCATCACGGTTTATGGTGACGATGACCTCCAAGGACGGTCCCTGCTGCTGCAATCCGCTAACCATAAGATCGTCACCGAGTCGGTCACGCATCTCCTGCGTAGAGGCTAGGCTGCTTGCGACGGAGATTATCTTGCCGTTCATATGACCGAATTCCTGTTCATTGACGGTGCTGGGGGTAAGTCTTACTTCCATGCCGGGCTGAAACTTTTTGGCGTCCGTCAGCGGGACAAAGAACACCACGATCATATCGTCCACGTCAAGTGGCTTGAGCTTCAGAATCTCTGTGCCTGCACCGATGATCTGGAGGTTCTGTACGGACAGTGCGGTAACGACGCCCTCGCTCACCGCCTTTATCTCAAGGCTGTCAAGCGCTGTTTCCAGCTTATTGCGCTCGGCGTTAAGCTGAGAAAGCATCGCGCTTTTTGTCATGTTGAAATTGTCTTTAAGGGCGTTCAGGTTCGCGGATGAACCCATTTCGTTGCTCTCAAGCTGTATCTTCATGCTCTTGAGGTTGGAGCGCATGCTGTTGAGTGTACCGTACGCGTTGCTGTACAGCGAATTTTTCTCGCTGAAGATAAGATAAAGCTTTTGCGTGTTGGCGGCAACGCTATCCTGATTTTTTACAGCCTTTTCATATATTGCCAGCTTAGTGTCAAAGTCTTTCTGTTTTTGAGCCAGATCCTGCTGAGCTGCCTGCAGTGCCTTTTGTGCCTGCTGATACTGTTGTTGAGCGGCAAGAGTGATCGGATCGGCATCACCATAAATGGCAAGAACCTCCTGATAGGCCTGCAAGGCTGCAGCTTCTGCGGCGGCGGCGTTCTGGTACATTGTTGAGGACACGGACAGAAGTTCTGACGCTTTCTGAAAATCATAGGTGGCGGCGTTAAGGGTATTATTATCCATGCTGCGCAGATAATCATTGCGCGCGGCATTATACTCGCCACGAAGCCTTGTAACTTCCTTCTCCTGTTCTGTACATTCCTTTTCCAAAAGAGCTATCTGAAGCTCAAGCTGCTCGTCCGAGATTGTCGCGGCTTTATAATTTGTCTTGATCTCAAGCAAGGGACTTAGGTCTGAGGAAGCAGGATCGTTTTCGCTGTCAAGTGTGATGCTTTCCAGATCGGCTAGAACCTGCTCAATCTTATTTAAGGAGATCCGGGTTTCTCTGTCATCCATGACAGCGATCACCTGCCCCGCTTTCACGATGTCGTCCTTTGAAACGAGTAAATCTATTATGCCGTTTGCGGGGGCGAATATGCTATGTACTTGGGCGTCGCTCGTGTATAAACCATGTATTTCGACTTTTTCAGGCAGCCTTCCGACAAAAGCCCACACGACGGTCACAGCGATCACCAACACGATTGCGACGGATGCCAACCATACCATGGGGGAAGTGACTTTTATCATTTTGTCGAGCTGTTCGGGGGACGCCAATCTGTCGAGAGATGCTTTTCTGAAGATATTGGACATTTTTACCAACTCCTAACTGACTAACTCGGTTTTATTCAATCTCTGACCGATAGCAGAGCATGATCGTTTCGTGTGCCGTGAGTCTTCCGAAAAGATCCTTCATGACCTTAAGGGAAGCTGTGTTACATGAGAAAACGCAATAGGATACACGCTTGTATTCGAAGGAAAGCATGCGGTCAAAAGAACACATGACTGGTAAAAGCAACACGCCGGATCTTTTGAAGCCTTCTGTTTCGGAGATTAACTGAAATACAAGTGATTCGTTATCCGCACGTAGAACGATCGTGACCGCTGCGGGAATCCCGTCCTTATGTGCGATAAAACTGTAATCGGGAAGAAAGTGCCCGCCAAGACCCGATACGAGCGGGGCTATAGGGTAACGATTATCGAAGCCGGTATCGAAGTCGTCCATGACACTGTACAGCAGGTTATCATCTGCGTGTGCGAAGCTTACACAGGAGAAACCCTGCCTGTTGAGCCTGTCGCGCAGCTTTTCAAAATACATGCTCACCGAGCGCTGCCATTTTTCGCTGGCGGGGACATCGATCTCGCATCGGAAAATATGCGCGTCTTCGACGAAATGAAAACCTGCGGCTTCAATGATGTGCTGAGCTGTATCGAAAAATGGCGCGTTTCTCGTCAGCCGGCATATTAGCTCGCGATTGCCCTGTTCACGCGCAAAGGCTATTGTCTTTGCGACAACGGCGTGGCCGTATCCGCGTGTACGCAACGTGGGAGCTACACAGAAAAACATCAGCTCAAGGCAGCCGGGTGCATAATTGCGGTGCAAAAGGACCGCGGAGGCCACCGGTATACCCTCGTCGAAAAAACCGAGGATATGGTCGCCGGCGGTAGCCAGTCGCACGTAATATTGCATCAACGGGGAGCAGAGTACGGATTGGAAGTATACTGCGTATTCCAGATAGTTGAGTTGTTTTAAATCAATATCCAAAATCTTCACCCTTCCTAGAATGCACGATGTCGCGAGTAGAGACACATTCCGGAAAATATTGTTTCTCGTCGTGACATACAAAGCGCCCTCTGTTTTACAGAGGATACTTAAAACAAGTGGAGCGGAAGAAGAAAGCTTTTTGCGGGCGTGCTATTCGTTCCGATCGAATCTCCCGCAAAGATAAGCGTGTACGTCTCCCAAGGTTTCTAAGCCGTACAGATCTTCGTGAGGTATCTCGATATCGAATTCCTCCTCGAGGTCGCAGACCAACAGTATGAGCGACAGTGAGGAAAGCCTAAGGTCGCCCATAAGCGACGCGCTCATTGTTGCCTTGGACATGTCCACCTCGGTAAAGGCGAAATCGCGCAGCACCTTTTGCATGCGAGTGAATATCATGCGCTGCTACATCTCCAGCCTACTGCCTTGTCAAAAATACCAAATGGAGGGGATCACATTTACAGGAGATCCCCTCCGAGCGGAAACAAAGTGATTAGACGAAGATTCCGGCAACGGCAACGGCCACTTTTATAGTCGCGCCGGCGATTTTGAGGCCATTGACTACGGAGTCAACAACTTTTTGATCCTTTTCGTTTTTCCCTCCGGCGACGGCGTCAAGGTCTTCTTCAGTTAAAAGGCCGGTTTCCAACTCTTGCAAGTAGGAGTGGACAATGACCATTTCGTCGGCAAACTGTTCAAAGGGTATGCCTACCTGATCTTTTACAAGTGCGTATACCTCTTCGGGGCTCTTGCACTCACTCATCTTCTGTAACAGGGCATCGTCGTTTGCGAGGGCGATAATGGAATCGCTGATTTCGCCTCTTGGTGTTTTCATAATTTGATCTCCTTTTCATATTATTTTTATATTTAATCTGTTATTTAACAGATTAGTTCCAATGATCGTTTGGGTCTCTGTTCTTCTGAACACGGTGTGCCGTGTTCTGTCGGTTCATTGTGGATGTCGCTGAAACCTAATGCTCCGTTGCGTAGCCTTTGGGGTGTACCTTGACTTATACGGTTGCGGCCGTAGCTTCTCTTCTCGTCATCTTAAGCAATATCCAGATCGATACCCCCAGGTTGGCAAGAGCAACAATGGAATCGCTGATTTCGCCTCTTGGAGTTTTCATGATAAAAATCTCCTTTTCCAGAATTCTTTAAATTGAATCTGCTATTTTGCAGATTTGTTCCGATTAACTAAATAGCGTTGCCAGACTCTCTTGGTTGATCGGGTTATCCAGCTGACGCTTCTTCAGCTTCCGCGACAAGTCCAGCATGACCTGATAATCACAGCAGCGATCCCTTTTGCATTTTTCGCTGTCACTGACGTCGTGGTCGGGATACTGCTTTATCAGAACCTGCTTGTTGTCGCAAAACAGGTGATCCAGCCTGTCGCAAAACTCTCGGTTGAACAATACCCGGAGGTAGGACATGGCCTTTTCGTGATCTTTTATGTTCGCCATCGCGGTCAGGTAATGGTAAACGGCGAGGTAGAACGTGAGGTTTTTGCGCAACTCGGTTTGCTCATCGGTGGTGTGCGTTCTTATGCCATCAACGAGATAACGCATACGGGTGGCTGCTCCAGAGTAGTCGCCAAGATATACGTGGCACATTGAGGAGAGATACAGCCAGCCAAGCCCGGCCTCCTCTCCGGGTAAGGTAAAGTTGATCGAACAGGTGTAGAGATTGCGCATCTGATTATCGAGTTGCGATGGTGACCAGAACTCCAGCATGCCTATAAGCAAGCGACACGTCCGCTCGTCATGATATTTGGGCTGGTTCAGGTATCTTGCGAGATAGCTGCGGGTGTTGATGGCGCGCAAGTGTATGTCGTTCATTTCGAATATCTCGGACATGCCGGGCACTATCATGAAATAGCTGGGGAAGCCTAAGTAGGATACGTCGCGCGCCCAGACCTCGAAGCCTTCGCTTTCGATCAGATCTATCATGCGTTCAAGCATCTCCTTGTTGGTCATTTGTGACGTTTCGGCTATCGGCACGTATTCAAAGTCGGGTTCTGTGCCTAGTAACTGGTAAGGATAGTGGGCGGTGCCTAGTTTGAAACTGTTGTATACGTTGATTTCGTCGTCCACGCCCGCGTTATTGAAGTCAACGTCGTTGCCCGAAGCGTACATAAATACGTCCCGGCCTTGGCTGGCTTCAGTCAGCGTTCGTTCCATCGCAATACCGAAATTCGGATGCGAACCGAACTTCAAGCCGAAGAGACCGGAATCCTTTTTGGAGATCAGTAACGCCGCTACCGGGAACTTACCTCCCATAGAGCAGTCTTTTATTGCCACATAATATTCTTCGTTGGCTTTGAGCTTTTTGTACATTTTTTCGATGTACGGATACTTCGCAATGACCTCGTCGGGTACGTCGGGGAAGCACAGCTTGTTCTTGATGGCAAGTTTTTGCACGTAACGCTCGAAGACTTCGGACAGCCCCTGCACCATCGCTTCCTCGGGGGAGTTGCCGGCGCACATCCCGTTACTGCCGCAGTGCAGTATCCCCAGCACGTAGGGCAGATACTCGATCCTTTTCTTAGTTATGTTGTAGAACGGACGTACTTCATACTTGTTGGGTTTGCCTAGTAGATACTCTTCCGTCTTATCGGAGGTGCGCAGAACAGACACCTTTTCGATAAGGGAGGCGTCTTGGCTCAGACCCCTCGCCTTATAGAAGAAGCGCATGAAAGCGTTATCCAGTTTCGCAACCTCAAAAACGTTCATGATCCGTTCATCAATGTAATGCTGGAAACCGTAAGATGAATCAGAGTATATACAGCTCAGGTCGAAAATCAGGTTCTGGTAACGCTCCATGAATTCGGCGTAGGCGCTTGCCCTGGCGAACTCGCGCGTGATGCCCTTGCCGTTGGTGCCGAAGCCGGTGCCCTTTACGGTGACGCGGAGAGAATGGGTTCCAATAAAGCTTTCATCGCTCCATTCCTCACAGAGCTCGATCCCAACGCCGGAAAGAATCTCCTTAATGTAAGTAAGGGTGTCTTGGGGCGTGGCGTCTTTGTAATGCCTTATTTGTTGTTTGCTCATATGCTACGCACCTGTTTCCTGAAGCGATGAAATGCGATCCGTGCGACTATTGCGAAAAACAATTCTTCCCATGTCTCTCTTCCCAATACTTCTGTCTGTTCCGTTAACTTAAAACAGCTTTAGTTCACAAATCCCCATGTATCAATATGTTTCTCCGAGAACCATGATCATGATTTCTCCAAATCCCAATTCCGCCACTGCCATTCCGTTCTTGTACCAGCGGACAAAACTACCGTCCGTATCCGCACTTGCAAAAATCTCGGGATTGGAGAGTACGCCGAAGCGATAAGATCCAAATCTCGGCTTCATGTCCAAAGTAACCGAATTGCCGCTGTCGAAACTCACCAGTAAAACACCGTTTTCCTGTATTTTTACCTCTGAGATCGGCTCTTTTTTCATTTTTTAACCCCCCATGAAAAAATGACCTTTACCCCTAGGATCATTTTGTCATGGAAAATTCTTTCTGTAGTGTGACCTTTTGTCACTGTTTTTATTTTTTTGTAGATTAGGAGAGCAGGTTTAAGCGAATTTAATGATTAGAGATTTTCTTGCGGATGGTCAGTGTGTTCTTTTGATCCTGATACTCGTAGATCACTTCATCCATCAGTTGCTTAGTGATAAAAATCCCCAGTCCACCCGGTTCGCGCTCCTCAACGGGCAAAGAAATATCCGGGTCTTCTATTTCCAGTGGATCAAAGGGAATTCCGTCATCAGAGATCGTCAGGGCAGTTTCGTCTCCGTCCGTCTTAATTTCCACAGTCACGCTGTTGCTTTTGCTGTACAGGAAAATATTGGATAAAACCTCATCCGATGCGATCAGAAACTGTGTCCGGGCCTTCTCCGAACAACCGGTCTTTTCCAACGTGTCGTCGATAAATGTCCTCATCTCCTCTAAATTATTTTCCGACGATGTGACGGTCAGCGATGGTGGTTTGAGCAGCATAATTTTCAGTGCCAGCATGGTAATGTCATCAAACTGTGGCGAGTCTTTGACAAACAATTGAAGGTCAGCAGTTACTCCTTCTAAAATCTCCTGCGGCTGACCGCAAGACAGTTTGTTCAGTACGATTTGAAGACGTTCTTCTCCGTACATCTCAAGATCGGCAGACGTGGCATCAGTAACTCCATCGGTATACAAAAACAATGTGTCGCCCGCATTGAGCCGCGTTTCGGTCGATTGATAAGAGATGCCTTCCATTCCACCCAACACAAAATTACTGTGCGCTTTGAAGAATTCAAACGTTCCGTCCCGGCGACATAAAAGGGGCGGATTGTGACCGGCGTTCACACAAGCAAGACAGCCTGTGCGGATGTCATAAAGTCCTAACCAAGCCGTGACGAACATATTTGCGTCATTGTTTTCGCACAACTGATTGTTCACCGTAGCGAAAATCTCAGAGGCGGTCAGACCTGCAAGCGCCTGGTTTTTGATCAGGATTTTCGTCATCATCATTAACAGGGCAGCAGGAATACCTTTACCGGAGACATCCGCAATGACGAAGCACAGTACATTGTCGTCAATCATGAAGAAATCATAAAAGTCACCACCGACTCTTCTGGTAGGCACCATGGAAGCATAAAGATCAATCTCCCGGATGTCGGGGAAGGCCGGGAAGCCGCAGGGCAGCATGCCTGTCTGGATTTGTCTGGCGATATCGAGTTCGGCAACGATACGTTCACGCTCTACGGCCACCGCCGTGAGATTGCGGATGTACTCTTTGATGTCCACTTGCATTTTGTAGATCGCGCCGGCCAGCTGTTCGATCTCGTCCCCGGTGAGAATGCTGCTAAGGCGTTCCGATACTTCAGCTTCATTCTTGATAAATGCGTCGGTTTCATCGGTCATGATCCGAATGGGTAAAACGACCTTCCGCTGTAAATACGTCAGATACACAGCAATGAAGATTCCAATGATCAGCACGGAAGCGGCGGCGATAAAAACGACAAACTCCGTCAGGACAGACTGCAGTATCCCCATTGAAATTTCTACGACCAGTATGGCGACGATACCGTTTTGCGAATTGTACACCGGTACGATTGCGGAGGTATTATAACCGAATTCGCTGTGCGAATAAAAATAGTTGTCGACACGCACACCTTCGTTTGCGATTCGTCCGATATCCTCTTCAAATTTGGCATTTATTTTGCCCTTATCTCCCAGTTGAAACGGTTCGAATTCATCGTCGGGATTGTCTGCATCAAAGATATAGGTAAGTTCAATTCCGTCCAGCTCGGCTATGAAGAGGTGGTTCACATTCATGTTGGCGCGCAAATCGGAAAGATATCTTCCCATGACTGCATAAGCCTCATCAGTCTGACCGGTCTTGAGATACCGTTCAATATCATCGCCATTCACATAGGAAAGCCCCACGTCGGCAATACGATAAGCGACATCATTTTGCTTTTTCCCCACGGCAGCTCGGTTTTTGAAATATGAAATGACAATGCTTGCCGTGCAGATCATGACGCCTAACAGCACAAAACCAATGATCAGTTTATTTGACAGCTTATGTGATTTTTTCATCTCTTACTCCGAAATATTATAACGGCTTCATTACGGAGGCAGATTTCGCTAACAAGTCGATTCCGGAAAGGCCTCATTCTGTTTCATTTTCGACGGTCAAAATTTTCAGAAAACCTGTAATCTCAAAGACTTCCATTATTGAGTCATTGACATTACGGAGAACCATGCCCCCTTTATCGTTCATTTTCTTCTGAGTAGCCAGCAAGACACGTAGGCCGGCACTCGATACATATTTCAGCTCAGAAAAGTCAAGTATCAGCTTAGAGATAGGATCGAGAGAAGACGTCAATTCAGCTTCCAGAATCGGAGCGGTCGTTGTATCTAAACGCCCCTCAATCGACAAAACCAATGTGTCCCCATTTACCGTTTTATTAATATCCATATTGTTTGTCGTATACATGACCGGTCGTTTGTCCGTATACTCTCCTCGTCTTTCTAATCATTAATTATATTTTAATCTGAAATAGTATTCTTGTCGTGTGACCATATGTCACCGTATTTTTTGATTTGCAGTTTTTTGAGAATATGCTCAACTTGTCTACAGGGTTATCAAAAACTGATGCTCGTTTATGACGAAGTATTGTTCGCAAAATTCGCTCCACTTGCTCTGAGCAGTGAATTTCGACATTATCGACAATTAAAACGCATCAGCTACGCGTTTTCTGTTTTTTTAACAACTTTTCAAGTTCGAGCCTTTTATTTTTCTGCGTGCCGGAAATCCCCATTTTGTCATAAATGCGCGAAAGATGATTTCGAACGGTTCCGGAAGAAAGATGAAGCATTTTTGCAATTTCCGCTGAAGTCATTCGCTGAGCAGCAAGTTCTGCAATTTCAAGTTCCCTTTCCGAAAGTCCATAATCCGCACGCTTTTCAAAATATTTGCTGAGGATTTTGTTCTTACCTGCCTGAACTAATTCTGAAAGCTTGAATATCTTGTCGACATATTCCGCGTATTCGTTATCTTCTTTCAACTCCATAAGCTGTCTTGAGATATAGGGTGTGTTTTCGGCAAAGGGCATCAAAAATTTGTCCGGCATAGCCAAATCCAGAGCGATTTTCAATTCATCAAGCGCATCTTTCGCTCTGCCTATTTTTTCGAAGGCGGCGGCAAGCCGAATATGCAGCCATAATAGACACAAAACATTGCTGAAAATGCCATAAAGCCTTTGGCACTCTTCTTTCCTTGCAATGAGGGCAGTATACTCGCCCTTTGCTAAAAGCATCTGATTGTAGTACGTGTGGAGCATTGGCATGGCAGGAAACATCATGAGCGTTTCGGAGAGTCTGCCTTCCGCCAACCACTCGGGTGTATCCTGCGGGCGGTTCAGCGAGGAAGCGATAAACATCTGACAGACATCCAAGGTGTTCAGCAGTGTATATTGTTTTTCCCTGAGGAGCAGCACTTTCAAATTCTGCATGCTCGTTTTGATTTTGTCATAGTCTCCACGCAAGAGCTCCAGCCGCATATTCAAAAATTCACTCGTCAGCATAACGCTGAATTGATTCTTTCTTTTTGCTGCCGTCATGGCCATCTTATTTGAAATGTCGGCATCGACCAATTCTCCGCGCACATAGTGGAGTTCAGCCGCGAAGCCGTGTTCTGAACCGTTGCCGTGCCCATTCGACACCTGGTAATAGTACGGCATGCAATCCTGCATCTCTTCATTCTCGGTATCGGCAAAACCGACTGCTCTGTGATACATCATCAAAATTGAGGGAGCTGAAAATGTCCACGCGCCTTTCTGGTCGATGCTGTATGTCGTTCTCCCGAGAAGTGCACAGGCTCTCCTGTGGTATGCACTCATCGCGGAAATATTGTTGTAGGCAGTAAAACTCTCAGAAACCTCCGCGTCACCTAAAAGGTTGTTTTTTTCTTCATCCGATAGTGTCTTGTTCATTTCGAGCGATTTCAGAAGAAGCCGCTTTAGACGCTTCAGCTCTGCAATATTATTGAAAGCGAACATCTTTACCATACAAGCCGTCAAGGCGCAAGGATAATGCAATAGTATTTCTTCAGGACAGTTGCCTATCCACGAGAAAAAATCCTTCGCATGTTCAGCATTTAGACTTTTAGCCCTGTCTTTCTCGGCGCAGAGTAAAATCTTTTCGAAGTTTTCCGCTCTTGCGTAGGAATAATACGCGGGGACAAAATTTTCCTCCTTCATAAACCAATCGCCTAAGCGCGTATAACTTTTTTGTTGGTATTCCATCGGTTTTTGGGAGAAATAGTGACGCGCACATTGCTGGAGCATGTGGTGATAACGGTATTGGTTGTCTGACCTTGTGATAAAAGCATTGTTCTTGGAAAGAGAGTTTAAGAGTTCCCCGCTGTCTCCGCCGGTACCGCTTCCTGCCCATAGATAAGCGGCTTTCTCTTTGGTAAACTCGTTACTTATTCCTAATAAGATTAAAAACTCCCGTTCCTCTTCGCTCAAAGGTTCTAATAAAACTTCGTTGATTAAGCTGAAAATATCGGTAGAACTGGAAAGCCATTTCCTGTTTCTTCCATATGATTTGAAGTTCAGATATATGACGGAAAACCAACCCTCACTTAAAGTCGCCAGTTCGTCCAGTTCCGGTGCCGATGCCTTGATGTCACACCACTCCGCGTAGTCGTAAAGTTCCTCTGTGTATAATCTCAGATCGTAAGCGGAAATCTCGTAAAGCTGATGCCCGAGCCTCATTTTCTCCTCTTCGTTAAAAATCTGATTTCGTGACAGGAGTATGATGTGAACATTGCTCGGAAGTTCTTTTGCGAAAAATAATACGATCGACGTTATCACCTTAGATGGCAGGATGTGGAGATCGTCGATAATGAAGTAAATATCCTCTTCATATTTCGATAATTCGGCATCCAAAATCTCTGAACATATAGCAAGTGACTGGGCATCTCTCGGATAAGTAAGTGTCAACAATTGTTCATAAAGGTTGGGAAACTCTCTGAACACCTTGCAGAAACCCGTCCAAAAATCCGTAACAGAATCCGTCACGATGATCTGCTTGAAAAAAAGGGACGATTCATTGCTTTTCGTTCGGCGTGTTGACCACCATTTGATGGCGGTTGTTTTTCCATATCCCATCGGAGCGATCACGGTCGTAATCGGATAACTGCCGATTTCGGAAAGTCTATCTTTTAGACGCTGCGTTATGTATGTACTGCCTAAATGCGAAGTTCCCATACAAAGCTCCTTTCGCTAAGAGTACAAGGCGCACTTGTTTTGACTTCCTGTCGCTAAAGAGTGCGAGGCATACTTAATTAACTACCTGTGGATTTCACGTCTTTGTATATCTTACTTCACATTACAACTCCATGTTAATATTTTGCAATAGAAAGCCGTCACTCTGTTTACCACGAATATGTTTCCGTCAATGTATGTTGCTATATAGAGTTTTGACTTTCTCCGACTCATGCCATGACAGGCGCACGATCGGATGCCGACATCTACAGGCAAGTTTTACCGATAAAAAACGCGTGTGATAAAATAAATCAAATGGCTGTTGACGTCAGGGAGTCTGTTGAATCGGTGCAAATCATTTCCCTAATGAAACACACGAGACGGTGCTTCTTGTCCTTCATTACGAGAGGAAATCTATGGGTTTACTGAACGAGAAAATTAAGGAAGTTTTACAGTCTCTTGCGCCTGTCACAATTTTCGTACTCGTCTTGCATTTCACCATAGCGCCGCTCACATCGCTTCAACTCGGTCAATTCCTGCTCGGAGCTTTCCTTCTTCTTATGGGGCTTTCGGTCTTCCTCGTCGGCGTCGATCTCGGAGCGACACCAATCGGGATACACAGCGGACATGCGATTGTCCGATCAGGAAAGATGCCGATTTTACTCATGGGCGGGATCATACTCGGCTTTCTCATCTCAATTGCAGAACCCGATCTACACATTCTCGCAACGCAGATAGAGCAGCTGACAGGTGGCAGCCTTGCAAAGTGGACGATGGTGATCGTCGTTTCTGTCGGTGTCGGGCTTCTCGTAATGGTGGGGTTTTGGCGGATTGTCAGACAGATCAGAATTCGCTACGTCCTCTGGCTTGTCTACGGCATCATCTTGATTCTTGCCTGTCTCAGTCCGTTGATTTTTCATGATTTCGCCTTTGACGCGTCAGGCGCGACGACAGGAGCGATCACCACACCCTTTATCCTCGCGCTTGCTGCCGGCGTTGCCAAACTGACAACTTCCAAACATGAAGACGCACGCGATCAGTTCGGACTTGTCGGTTTTGCCTCCGCCGGTGCCATCGTCGCCGTCCTCGCCATGGGAGCGATACAGCGTACTAGTGCAATCGGTGCCCCACAGGAGTCTGCTACCCCCATTTACTCAAATTTATTTGAATCTTTCCGACTCGTAGCTCCCTCATCGTTGCGCGATTCCCTTTTGAGCGTCGCTCCGCTCGTCATCGTGTTTTTCCTATTGCAGATCAGTGTCATCAAGATTCGAAAACGCGACACAATACGCATTTATCTCGGCATGTTGTTTTGTTATATCGGGCTGACCATTTTCATGATCGGCGTCATGGGAGGCTTTATGTCAACGGGTCATATCCTCGGTGCAAAGCTGGTCACCGGCGACAAGCGCTGGATGACCGCTATCGCCGGTTTTTTTCTCGGTATGGTGACAGTTATTGCCGAACCGGCCGTACACGTTTTAACGCAATCAATCGAAGAGGTGACGGAAGGCGCCATTCTCCGCAAGGTTGTTCTTGCCTTTCTGTCAATCGGAGTCGCTTTTGCCGTCATGTTGGCAGTCATCCGTATCTACACGCCAGGTCTTCACTTATGGCACATTTTGCTACCGGGCTACATTCTCGTTATGATCATGAGTTTTTTTACTCCCGATATATTTGTCGGGATCGCCTTCGATGCAGGAGGCGTCGCCTCGGGACCGATGACGGCGACTTTCATCCTCGCCTTTACCCAAGGCATTGCGGCAGGAGTGCCCGGTGCCGATCCGCTCCTTGATGGATTCGGCGTCATCGCCTTAGTCGCTTTGGCACCCTTAATCACGCTTCAATTGCTCGGTTTAATCTCCATCATCCAAGCAAACAAACGTAAAAAGAGTCGGCTCGTGTTGCACGAAGGGCTCGCCGCGGAAGGAAAACAAGCAATCGACACGCTTGCATCGGATGATAAAAGCGCTGATGTCGAACGACGTGAATTGATTCGCTCATTGGGCCACGAAGAGACACTCGCTTCTTTTGAAGTCGACGAACATGATCGGAATGAATAACGATTATGAACCGGATATAAGGAGTCAAGCTATATGGACAAGGACAGACCGGCGAATATTCAAAATGATCGCGATGAAATTGCACGCGAGCTGTACTCACTTCTCATCATGATTTCCACACCGAAGAAAGTGGAAGAAATGGCGAACTACGCCCTTGCAAATGGAGCGGTTGGAGCTTTTTTCAGCTACGCACGAGGCACACTTCCGAACCATCTTCTCTCCGTACTCGGGCTTGCCAATGTTAAGCGCGAAATTGCGGCACTGGCCGTACCAAATAGCATGGCTACATCACTTCTCGACAATATCAATCGTCAATTCAATCTCGCGGAAAAACTGGGCGGCATCGCCTACCTTATTAGCTTGGAAAAAACTACAGCGGGGATCGATGATGAACAGGAATATAAATACTCAATGATCGCCACGATCGTCAACGAAGGGGAAGGTGAAGACGTCATCGAACATGTGCGCCGGAACTATCACGTCGGAGCGTCGATCCTGCAAGCGTTAGGCTCGGTAAAACACAGCAAAAAGACCTTCGACTTTGAAATTGTTCCAAGCAAAGAGATCGTCCTGATCATAACAAGAAAAAATCTCTGTGAAGCTATTTACCGAACAATTCATGATTCACTTCGTACTGAATTGCCGGGACGCGGAGTAATCTTTTCAACAAATATCGATAAGGTCGCCGGCATCTTCGAGAAGAGTCGCGAAACGGAAAAAGTGATAGCGGAAGATGACAGCAAACTGACGGACAGCGAGCCATGCGAGACAAACTCCGAATTACTTCCGGAACCTACCGTCAATGAAACGGCGGAACATGATAAAACTCATCAGATTGCTGTTCTGGCACTCGTCGATCGCGGTCATACAGGCGATATCGTCCGTTTGGCGGAGACTGTGGGAAGCCGCGGAGCAACCATCATGCGCGGTCGCTTTACAGAACATGAAAGCCGCGGATTTCTGAGTCAAACCGGCGATATCGGCAAAGAAGCCGTCATTATGGTCGCAAATAAGGAGACTGCTCTCGCCATTTTGCGGCAGTTACGCCTATACGCGGCAACGCACACCGATGAGCATATCTTGCTGACATGGATGCGCATCCATTCGTTCAGTCGGTTTTCATACGGCAAAGAATAAAAATGATTTGAGACTCGCCTTAGGAAGAAGGTGCGACAAAATATTGGAAAACCGCATTTGCGATCGCTTGACCAATGCCGGCGCGACCTTGTTCCGATCCGAGAATTGTGCGATCCCAGTCATTTGAAAGGTAACCCGGTACAAGAGATGCCGATACGTAATTCGTAAGCCTCAGTAAAGCTAGGTCCTTTTCTTCTCCCGCATCGAGCCCGTTTTCCGGTTTAAACGACGGCACCATACGCGCCAAATTCGTTTTTAATAACTCCGCCAGTGCAGCGCGACCCGTACTGTCGATGTTCGTGTAATTGGGGTAGAAATCCTTTGGATCGCAGTCGACGGCGTATCCGTTATTCGTGCTTGCAACAAAATCGGCGGACATATAGTAAACGTTGGATCCTCTCCGTGAGGTATCGTTATCGTTGCCGAGAGATAAATTAATCAGCAAAATGTCACTGTATTGAGCTTCAATATCATATAAAATACGGAGTTGCGGTGATGTTCCGATCGAACCGAAAAGACCGCGCCCTCCCGATGCGGGACTATTCTGATTGATGCGGATCACATCACCCATGAGAAGGCGCAAGTTATCGACAACCGATGTCAGATAACCCGCCTCATCGGCCGCTTCGCGATATCGTATCAAAGCGACATCCGCCGCAATCGCGACGCGAGCAAACAGAGAATGAGACGCATCTGTCGTCCGCGTCAACACGACCGTTGCGCCAAATCTTGTTAAAGCCTTTTCCGCTTCCGTCGCAATTCCGAGAAGAATTGCCTTCTCAGTCAAGGCGCCTTCTCCCGAGCCCCAGACAGCTCCTGTCTCCTCGCCTCCGCGCGAAGCGTCAAGGATTACGGTAACACCTTTTAACGGCTGAGCGGATGCGGCGCGTGTCTTATACTGCTCCAAGTTTGCCTCATGAAGTATGGGTACACACAGTTTCGCAGGCCATGTGCGCAGAGCTTCGACGCCCGGCGGTAATTGATCGGGATCATTATCGGCAATAGGTAATTCGATTTTTTCGACAACTGTCGCATCTGACGGCTCGTCGCTCGGCATCGGTTGGTTCATCTGACCGCTATCCGTCTTACTTTCATCCGGTTGTTCGTCCGGCCTTGTGACGCCGTCCGGCAAAGTCGAATCGATTTGGAAACGTTTCGCACCGCATACAGGGTTAGGAAGAACGCCGACAAACGACAGCAGGAGCAGAATACCGCTGATGATGAGAAGAATGAATACATTTCGCGCGCTCTTCTTAGCTGTCAAAACCTACTCCTCTCTAATCCACGGACTAATCGAGATAATCTCCCGTTTCGGGAAATAGACTAAGCCTCACCGAATTTCGAACAGATACGCTCGATCACTTCACGAAGTTCATGGGCCAAATCGTTTATCTGCGCCTGATCCACGCCCTCGATCATAACTCGAATAAGCGGTTCGGTCCCCGAAGGCCGCACGAGAATCCTCCCGTCACTTCCGAGAATCGCCTCTCTTATTGCGATCGCCTCCTCAAGATCACCATGACTCATCGCATACTGTTTCATCTCATCCGGAACGTGCGCGTTAACCATAGTCTGAGGGAGTTTCGTCATAATTTTTCTTATTTCGCTAAGACGCGCGCTCTTGCCCTGATTTCGAACTGCATTGAGCAAACGGATAGCCGTCAGAATGCCATCTCCCGTTGTCGAATCTTCTAGGAGAATGATGTGTCCGCTCTGCTCGCCACCGAGAACAAATTTATCTTCCAACATTCGCTCAAGGACATAGCGGTCGCCAACCTGCGTTCGGATCAACTCATAGCCCGCAGCGATTGTCATGTGTTCAAGCCCCAAATTGCTCATAACTGTGGCGACAATAGTTTTCTTAGTCAGTTTTCCGCGTTTATCGAGATCGCGGGCAAGTATTGCAAGTACGACATCGCCGTCACAAATATCCCCTAGATCATCGACGGCGATCAATCGATCCGCGTCACCGTCAAAGGCAAGACCTATATCGGCACAATGATCGCGTATAACTTCCGATATTTTTTCAACATGCGTTGAGCCGCAGTCGTGATTGATGTTGTATCCGTCAGGATCGACGCCGATGGCGATTACCTCCGCTCCCAAATCCTTGAAAAGTTTTGGTGCAATCGCATAAGAAGCGCCATGCGCGCAATCGACAACGATTCGCATACCCGTCAGGTCAAGACCCGCGATGGACTGCAGGTGTTCTCTGTACTCGTCGGCTCCTTGCTCATGACGAATGAGTTTACCTATTTTGTCGCCTTCAAGCCGCTCTCTCTCCCAAAGAGTTGGATCATTGATGAGCGCCTCAATCGCATCTTCCGTCTCGTCGGGCAACTTAAAACCGCCTCCGGAGAAAAACTTGATCCCGTTGTATTCAAAAGTGTTGTGGGAAGCAGAAATCATAATACCGGCATCCGCACGGTATTTCCGCGTCAGCCATGCGACTCCCGGCGTCGGAATTACCCCGACGTACAGTACATCAGCGCCTGCGCTGGTGATACCGGCAATCAGTGCCGACCCCAACATACCGCACGAAACGCGTGTATCCTCACCAACAACGATTCTCGGTTTGTGATGCGTCTCTTCCGTCAAAACGTGCGCACCGGCAAACCCCAGATGGAAAGCCAACTGGGGAGTCAAATCGCGATTCGCGACACCGCGAACCCCGTCCGTACCGAATAATCTCGACATGTATCAAATCTCTCAATTCTAATAAAAAAATTAGCTAAATATTCCTGCAGGGCTCGACACCGACCACAATGAACACATCAATCCAACGTTTGGGGGACTCTTTCGTAAACATTGACCGCTACCGAATCCGGTAAAAGCAGCTCAGTCCTCGTGTAAAGTAAAGTCTCCGTATCGATGATGACGGGAAGCCGCACCAATCCGACACTGCTCACTTCGCTGACATCAATGTAGGCGGCAATCTTGCCGGGAGCAATACCGTCGAGCACCTGCTGTCTCCCGCGAAGTGTCACTTGCACGTTCGCGACAGGAAAATTCTGAACACCGAACCCTCGCTCGTGTGCTTTTTCCAGACCGTAATGGGCGAGAGGAACGCTAAATGTTTTCGTCGTAACGGGATTGACGCTCACTTGAACGAAAACCCACATGAAAGAGGCGATAACGACCGATAATATCGCCAAGCCGATGCGCTGTCTGCGTGTGAGCCACAGACCGGTACTTCTTCTGCGCAAAAACTTTCGCTGTTTCCCGCGCGACCGGCTCTCAGCCATTTCAGGATCTTCAACAGCGATGGAATCGTGATCAAGCTCATCGTCCTCAACCTTTGCTGCGGGAGGAACGGCGTGTTTCAATTTCTGATTCTGTTCATCTGAATCAGTCTCTTTGCCTTGGCGGAACAGTCTCTTAAACCACCCAAGAATCGAGCGACGATCATCTCCCTCGACAACACCGAGCAAACGGTGCAAATGTGTCCTGAGCGAATCGGAATTGCCGAGCACATGGAGTACACCATCAACCGCAATACTAATCGTTCCTCTCTCCTCCGAAACGACTACGGCGATTGCATCGCCCATCTCGCTTGCCCCGACGGCAGCACGATGTCTCAAACCAAAATCACGTCTCAAGTGATAATTATCTGAAAGAGCGATGTGGACACGAGCTGCCGCGACCCGACCATCACGTATAACAACCGCACCATCATGAAGCGGCGAACCCGTATAGAAAATCTGACGGAGAAGCGCGGAGGAAACGATCGCATCAACACGCACTGCATTTTCCTGCTCATACAGCTCACCCAGTCTTGTACTGCGCTCAATGACAATCAGTGCCCCTGTCCGCGTACTGGACATCCACTCACAGGCTTTAACAATATTCTCGATCATCCTGTGCAGTGCGGGATCAGTCGAAAAGCCGTTCCCCACACCATACATCAGACGATTGCGCCCGACCGTCTCCAACGTGCGCCTAAGTTCAGGCTGGAAAATAACGATGATGGCTATCGCTAAAATGGAAATCGTACGATTCAACATGAACCCGATCGTGTTAAGCCCGATCGCGCTTGAGACGAGCGCGAACGCAACGATTAGGATAATCCCGCGAAGCAATTGCCACGCACGAGAATCTCTCAGAAGAAGCAAAATAAAATAAACTACCAATGCCGTGATCGCGATATCAAAAACGGCAATAGCGATATCGAGCGGTCCGCCAAGGAACAACAGTCCGTCCGACAGGCTGTAACGCAACTCATCAAAAAAAGCACCGATTTTTGAAAACAGGTTGGACGCCAAAATCAAAAGCTGGATCTCCTCCGTGCAATGACACATTTTTTTCATTTTAGCACATCATCACTAGAGAGAAACAAATCAGGGACAATTGTGGCTATATAAAGAGACTTGTCCGGATACAAAGTTGAACAAGGCACATCCGAACGCTCGCATGATAGAATATAGTAGTAAATAAGGTTTTTTTACATGTAGCCGTTGAAGACCGACATAATTGGAGGGAATACATGAAAACAAACATTTCCCGTCTTAAATCACATTCAGTCCGTCGGATAGCTTCTATCTTGATCGTATTATCTCTGCTTTTGGCAGGCATTTTGGCTACGAGTTGCGAGACATCCGATCCCTCGCATCCGTTCGACACATCTGCTTCGACAAGCGACTTGACGACGTCGCCAATCCCACCCGAGCCGTCTGACAACACGAAAACCGAGCCGCAACCTACGACGACAACCACGGATATTCCATGGTCACAAAAAATCCGCGATTTGAAAAAAAAGCTTCTTACACCAATTGTAGCAGGCAAAAGCATTCCGTTTTCCGCGCGTATTCTTCGAACCCCGCCAACCGCAAGCACTTTCGGCATTTCAACTGATCCCGTTATTTTTTCTAACGGTAAACAGCTGCTCGATTATCTGGATGAAGCTCGTTATGGCTGGCAGTTCAGCGATGACGATATAGATCAATTGCTCGCGGCGTACGATGATGACTTCTTCTTGAAGAAAGTCCTCATTGTCGGCGCTATCGGCCTAAGTTCCGGCTCTATCAAAGTCGGCATTGAAGATATTATCCAAAGCGACGAACAGCTGAACGTGCTGTATCGATTCCAATTCCCGGAAACCGGGACGTGCGACATGATGAGTTGGCATTATTTCGTCGAGATATCCGCGGACGACGCCTCGGGCAGAACAGTCGCCAAATCCTACTTGCCGAACATTGGAACGCCGACAATCGTGCGTTAGTCCGAATTGCCTATTTTATCCACACAGTAAAGAGCGAGGGGCGACTTGCCGTAAACGCAGGCAATTTCCCCCTCTTCCATAAATGCAAAATTAACAATGACCCCGCCCTGCTTCTGATAAACAACCTTTGGTGGAAGAGAATTGTAGAAGAGTTAACAGGTTTTCCGCTATTCGTTTATCACTAGACGACAGCATGACTTGGAGAGGTTTCTGAAAAAAGGTGGCGATTTCGTGTAAAATGGAGCTTGGCAACAGCGGATTGCTACGCATCAAAGCCCGGAAGCACCGTCTCCTCCACTACCTCAGGTTCGAGAAACCGTTCGGTATTCAATTCTTCTTCGATCATCTCGGTCAGCGGAGCGAACGGATCGTCCCATTCATCGTCATCTCTCCAACAGATCCATGAAGCCGCAGAATAATCGGCAGCGGCAACAGGCGGATGCAAAGAGCGCATCGTCCGTATGAAACGAAGGACTTCGTCGCGACACTCTATATCAAAAAATATCTCGATCTCATCTTTACGGTTACCACGGATACAAAGATAACCCTCTGCTTTTTCGATTACGTCCGTCACTTTATGCCACAATATCGCATTGCGATCCAAGGGCGCCGCGCGATACCCCGTCCCCTGAATAAGCTTGTAGCCGATACGGAATCCGGTCAGCATATTGAGCGGCTCGTTTTTTGGAACACGCCTCTCGCGTTTGACGAAAACGCCCAGATCGTTCAGCACGTACTCTGCGACAACGATGGGGATCTTCCCGGGCGGGCTCGTCTGCACCATCCAAGTCAATTGCTCCATATTTTGATCTCTCCTTTCTGATTTCAAACCCTCCCACAGGCATCACATATAACGTAGTTTTTCCCGCTTATGTTTTTATTGTACAGCTTCGCACCGGTTTTGCGCTGACAGGCATACTCCGATGTTTCTTTTATTCAAATAATCTATGCAAAAAAGGTTAATTGCTCTAAAACGAAACTGCTAGGAGATTGGCAATTTGTATCAGTATAAATGATCGCAACAAGACAAGGTGTCTCCCGCTCCTACTGTAGCGTGAGAAACAACCGGTGACAAAAGCCCCGTGACCTCAAAGTCACAGGGCTTTTTCATGGCTGCCGATCCAGGATTTGAACCCGGACAAACTGAGTCAGAGTCAGGTGTGCTACCGTTACACTAATCGGCAATGAATGAATTCGATAACGTACGCTATGGTATCACAG
>JAAZKT010000055.1 GCA_012799695.1 Clostridiaceae bacterium | reverse complement strand
CTGGATTTCCGTGCAACAAAAGATATTGTTTTTATCACGATTTCGTGATAAAATGCAGGTGAAGAATAACAAGAAAGGTGTCAGTTATGCCGGTATTAGCAAGGTTTTACGGAATCGTTATTCGTATGTATTTTCAGCAGGCGGAACATAATCCACCGCATATACACGCTCTATACGGTGAGGATATGGCTGCCGTTGATATTCAGACAAATGATGTTTTAGAAGGTCACTTGCCGCCTAAAGCTCTAGCGATGGTTCGTGAGTGGGTGCTTATCAACAAGAACGATCTTTTGTATATGTGGGAAACTCAAGAGTTTAAGAAACTTGCCCCGCTGGAATAAGGAGTTGATATCATGTTTCATAAGGTAAAAGCGATTACTCCTCTCCCGGATTTGCGCCTAGGTGTTCAATTTGCAGAGGGCGTTAGCAAAATTTATGATATAAAGCCTTTGTTTAATAAATGGCCTCAATTCAAGGAATTGGAGGAATCACCCTTGCTCTTCTATGATGTAGAGGTCGACGTGGGCGGATACGGCATTGTATGGAGCGATGAGCTTGATCTTTCGTGTGATGAACTCTTTGAAAATGGCGAAACGGTCGAGACGCCCTTTGACGGACTTATGGCATTTACTGATGCTACCGAGCTATGGGGACTGAATGAAAGTACGCTCCGCAAGGCGATTTCCTATGGAAAATTAATAAACGGAATTGATGCCTGTAAATTTGGTAAGCAGTGGGTCGTTTCGGTGGAGGCCATGAAGCGAGAATACGGTGATCCTAAAACGGTTGTCGAATGATTTTGTGTGTTGTGCAATTGCTCAGTAAAATGGAGTGGAATTATCGGATCGGACTCTAGTATGTATTTTGCTAATTTTGCTCATTTGAGTTTTAGTTTGTGCGATATTAGCAAGTAGATAAAATGATTAACTCCAAAAGACCTCAGTAATATCTGTCCAACCATTAGAAGAGTTCTTGAAAAAATTTTGATTGGTATTTTTAGATGTCAAAGGTCCAGACTCTTGGATGTATCGGCCTGTTTTTGCATAATCGAAACAATTCATCCATTTTTGAGGTCGACCGTCTCTGCCAGTATATATTCCTGTCTTTAAGCCAAAACTTATGATAATACTGCACCATTTTATTAGCTCTGCTATCGATTTCGTAGTGCCCGTACCCTCTCCAATAAAACATACGCAGGTAATTCGATCACGATAAACAGAAAGCAAGTCCATAGAACAGAATAACCACCCAGTTCGCACGAGCTGGGTGGTTCCAGATTGGAGGCACCATCCGGATTTGAACCGGAGAATAGAGGTTTTGCAGACCTCTGCCTTACCACTTGGCTATGGTGCCCTATAGCACGATGACCGGCAGTGAACTGTCCGGTCATCCTTCTTGGAGCGGGATACGAGATTCGAACTCGCGACTTTCACCTTGGCAAGGTGACACTCTACCACTGAGTTAATCCCGCGCAAGCATGTCGTCCGGGTGCGTAATCGAACGATCAGCGCCACGTAATCTTAGCAAAGACCACTCCGACTTGTCAAATCGAATATCGAGTCACATTCCGTAGGTATTCCTTTAAGCTAGCAGCTTGTTTAACTCCGGCTCCGACACAACTCGTCCAATGCCTTGATCAAACCGTCTCTAACTCCAAAGCTTTCTAAATCGCTCGCTCAGTCAGCATTGGAGCGGGGAGTTCGGATGTCGGCGGCGTTTTATTATTGCAAAACTGGAGGTACGGTTCGCAATGGCTAAGAACGAGGAAGTGATCGCCTAAGTAGGGGATGGCTCTCTTATCGTGGCTGACTGTTACGATCGTGCGATCGTTGCCCGTTTTTTCGTTGAGGATCTGCAAGGCGTACAATAGTTGTTCCATGCCTTCATCATCAAGACCGACGGTCGGCTCGTCCAGAAACAGGACTTCAGGTTCGTTGGCAATGATGCAAGCGAATCCAAGTTTTCTTTTTTGTCCTTCGCTGAGACTGAGAGGGTGACGTTCTAGCATATGCTCAAAGCCGAAGAGTCGTATCAGCTGTGCCACGAATTCGGGAGAACTGGCATTCAAATACAGCTCGTCTTTGACGCGCGGCATAAAAAGCTGGTAGTCAGGGTTTTGCAGGACGTAACCGATTTTTCTTTTGTTACGCTTTTTGCTGTACGGTGAAACGATCGCGCCGGAAGTCGGTCGTACAAAGCCGAACAGCAAATTGAGCAAGGTCGTTTTGCCGCAACCGTTTTCACCGAGAATAACCCATTCTTCACCTCTATTTATCTGCCAGGAAAAGTTTTCAAACAAGACTCGATCACCGACTTGATAATTAATGTTTTCAACGGAGAATACCTGCTTCGCGTCGGCAGCCACATTTGTTTTTTCCCGTGATGTGCGGTCGGAGAGAGATGAGAGGTCACACGCATAATCTTCCGCTTTGTCTCGAATTTCCAGTGTCATCTCCACGTTTTCGTCGGTGCTCTTCACACAGAAAAAGATTTTGTCGACGTACGGTAGAACGAGTTCCTGACGATGTTCCGACAAAATGACGGTGTAACCATCCTCGTCAGATAATCGCTTCAAAAGTTCTAACAACTCCTTTGCCGAGCGGGCGTCCATATTGGCTAAGGGTTCGTCCAAGAGCAAGATCTTCTGTCCCATGCCAAGAGTGCACGCTGTCATCAATTTCTGCTTTTCGCCGCCCGACAGGGTATCTGTTTGGGCATCGGCCGACAAACCTGTCATACTCAATAATGAGTTCAGCTTGTCGCGCATTCTTTGCGGCGTTTCGTTGATATTCTCCATCGGGAAAACAATTTCGTCCGCCACTTGATCGAAGATGATCTGTTCTCTTGGGTTCTGGAATACGCTGCCGACCGCTTTTGTGCGCTCTCTGACAGGGCTGTTCGTCACGCAGTGTCCGTGAATGTAAATGTCGCCTTGTACATCGGCTTTTTTTAGATTCGGGATGACCCCATTGATCATGTTGATCAGTGACGATTTTCCGCAGCCTGAATGGCCTGTAATCATAATGAAATCGCCTTCCGTGATTTTAAAGTTCAGGTCTTTAAAAATCCATTGCTTTTCTCGGTTTGTTTTTTCTTCCGAGAAATCATATGACAGGGACAAATTGACAACTTCTACGGCGCAGCTCATTTAACGCCCTCGCAGAAACAGATAAACATAAACAGTCAGACACGTAAGGAACAGGATTGAGAAAGCGAGATCCCTGCCTTTAAAGCAGATGACTTCAAACGAGCTACCCTCCGAATCCGTAGAGAAACCTCGTGTTTCAAGTGACGTCGCCAATCCCTCAGAAATACTCAGCATGCGAACGGTAAGAGGGATGAAGAAGGCTCTGCTCCACAAGGCGGGCGTTGAGGCGAATCGAATGCCCCGCAGCGCGATGGCCTGCCTGATACGCCTGATCTCTTCGCGAAAGATCTGTATGAACCGAATGACGATTAACAGTCCCAAGCTGATCCAGCGAGGGACGCGCAGCTGATTGAGGGAACGAACGAGACGGATCGGCCTGATGCTCATGCTGAGCACCCCGGCCAAGCCTAGGGCGAGTACCCGGTAAATGGCGTACAGTGCGTCTTGCATGCTTCCGTTTATAAGCGTCAAGCTTCCCATGACGAGACCGAAAACGAGTACGAACGGAATGAGTTTGAGCATCAACTTTTCGTATCGGAACAAAAGAAAAAGAACGGAAAAAGTAATGGCGTACATCCAAAACCAAGTCTCCTTGACAAACAAAAGTCCCATTACGAACAGCAAAAGGCTGAAGATAAGTGACAAGATCGGGTGGATGTCTCGCGTTCTCTTGCACATGCGGAACCTACATTTTACCTGCTTTTTGAAGTTCGTCGGCGATTTTGTTCCCGATCATGGCGCCTATGAGACCCAATGCGATGGCGCCCAAGGTAAACAGGGCGAACGTAACGGGGTTCCCGATTTGTTCTGAAATCGATTTTCCCTTCGCGAGGATATTGACGACAGCTGTCGAAGGAAGCGTGAAAAAGGCGAACAAACCAGAGCTCATGAGGACGGTTTTTCTGTTTTCATAATTCTTAAAAAGAAGCAAGGCGAGACTCTCGGAGAAAAGACTGCCTGTGAATTGATTGAAGAACATAACGGGCGCCATCAGCAACAAAACGAGCCCGGAAAAGATGCCGATGATGAGCAAAGAGCCGCTCTTTTTGACTTTGCGCAATCCGATCGATGTGACAAGTGCAAAAGGCAATGCCATGGCGAACGCCTGCGGCCCTATCTTCGACGCGGTCATCACGATCGGCGCGAATGGGCCTGATGCCAGCAACGTGACGGCCGTAATGACGGCCAAAAACACGATATCTTTTACCGTAAATGCTTGAAATCGAAAGCTTTTCATTTTCCCTCCTGCCGTTGTTTATGCGTATGGTTATAGATTGATCGCTTCAAACGTCTATCGGGTCGCCCCATGCGGGCATCGCGCGATCACTGTTCTACATATCGATCACGCGATCACAAGTCTTGAAACAGCTTTCACGGTGGCTGACCAAGATCACCGTCTTGCCGTCGCTGTTGCATTTCAGGGCGTCCAATATGATGTTTTCGTTGAGCGTGTCGAGGTTGCTGGTCGGTTCATCGAGGAGCAGGATTTTGGTGTCTTTTAGGAAACAGCGCGCAAGCCCGAAGCGCTGTCTCTCACCTGCGGAGAAGTTGTCGCCCAGCTCCGCGAGGGTCGTATCCAAGCCGTGCTCCAAGTTGTCAACGAAGTCCAAGATGGCGGCTTTATCAAGAGCGTCACGCATTTCCGCTTCTGTACTGTTCTGTTTAGCGATCAGTAAGTTGTCCCTGATCGTGCCCTCGAAAAATTCAGTGTGTTGCGTCATGTAGCTGATGTTGTGCCACAGTGACTGCGTGTTTATTTTCTGAACGGAGTGTCCCGAAATAAGAATCTCGCCGGTCTCCAAAGGCCAAAAATACATCATGAGTTTGAGCAATGTCGATTTCCCACAGCCGCTTTCTCCTCGAATACCCAGAAATTCACCTTGTGCTACTTTGAGATTAAAATTCTCAAGGACGAGCCGGTCACCGTATGAAAAGGAAAGGTCGTTCACGACGATCAGCGGATCGGTAGCGAGTTCCAGATTCAATTCGATACCGTTCGTCACTTCATCTGCTACGGGCTTTTCTTCGAGAAGATTTAGGACGCGTTCGCCACACGATAACGACTGTGACAAACCGTTGCCGAGCGATGCGACGTTGGCGATGGCGGGGAAACTGAAGAAAATGCCGAAAGTTAGAGGTAAAAGGATGGCAGGAGCGAGTCCCGTCCAGATACCGATCAAGATCACGGCACAGATCGTCAAGACGACGATGACGTCTTCCAATGCCAAGAGCAATGCCAGCTGCTCGATCAGTACGGCCTGATGCTCCACCAGAGATTTATTTGTCTTTTCGATGACACGAATCGCTCTCTTACGATAGGCGAATTGCATGATCTCCGTGATACCGCGCAACAGATCGAGGAAAATATTATTGAGACCGCCGATCTTCCGGCGAAGGATGCGTCCAATGTTTTTCGACCATTTGGAGAAGAGGATCGGCAAGCCGACGCCCATGATGAGATAAGAGATCAAAGTCACCAAGGCGATGGCGGGCGAATAGAGCGCAATCAGCACAATATATGTGATTCCGCAAATGATGGCAATCGAGATCGGGGAAATCGTATGCGCGTAAAAGACTTCAATGAGCTCTATATCGCTCGTGATCATCGAGATGAGGGAGCCTTTATTGCTTCCTTCAATTTTTGCCGGCGCCAGTTTTCTGACGGCGGAAAAGACTTTGTCGCGCAACGTACTCAACACGCGAAAGGCGACTAGGTGGTTCATGTATTGTTCCAAATATCTGGTAATTCCTCTTATAAAGGCGAGTACAGCCATCCACATAATGATTTTTGAAAAGGGTACGTCTATGAATCCGCCCACGCTGACAATCAAGAGTGCGGCAAGCACGGCGATCCCCGTACTTGAGAAAAAGGATATGACGCCGGCAAGAGTCGCCGTCACTAGATCGCGTGTGTGAACCTTTGCCAGAATCATTAAGTCGAGCATGATCTTGAGCGAGCTTCTCTTTTTCATGAGTGGACCTCTGATTTCGATGACGTATCGTATAAGCTCTGCCGATCTTCTGTTTCAAAGCGCGCTTGTGCTTGCCATAATTGTCGGTACACGCCTCCGCGCTCGAGCAGTTCCTCGAAAGTCCCTTCCTCCACAATCTTGCCGTCATCCAGAACGTAGATCTTTTCTGCGTCTTTACCAGCGTAGAGGCGGTGCGAGACGAGAATCACGATGTGATCTTGCGCCATGTTTTTCATGGCTTGCAGGATGACAGACTCGCTCTCAATATCGATGTTGGAAGTCGCCTCGTCGAAAACGTATACTTTGGCATTGCGTAAAAGGGCTCTGGCGAGCACGAGTCGTTGTTTCTGTCCGCCTGATAGATTGCTGCCGCCTGACTTGATCTCTAACTCTAACCCCCCGCGGTGTTCAATTTCATCATAGAGGCGAACTGTCTTGAGTGCGTCGATCAACTCGTCGTCTGTGGCTGTTTTCTTACCCATCATTAAATTACGCCGCACTGTTTTCTCGAAGAGATGGGCATCGTGCGAAATGCGAATCATGTTCTCTGCCACCGATTGCTTTTTATACGTCGAATAGGCACGATTGCCCCAGTAAATCGCTTCTTCGCCGCCGTCAAGTTGTCCCGCGATGAGTCGAACAAGCGTGGATTTTCCCGATCCGGAGGCGCCGACGATTGCTGTAAATCCGGGTTTCCCAAAAGTGGCGCTGACACTTTCCAAGACACGGCGCTCGCTTTTCGGATAGGAAAAAGTGAGATTGTTGATGGTTATATCTTCCGCGTCATACCTGATCTCGTTCTTGTCTTTTTCGTCTTGCTCCGGCAGAGCGAAAAAGTCGATTAATTTCCTTCCCGCCGCGACCCCCGTCATGGCGACATGGAAGCTGGACGTCAAAGTTGACATCGGACTGAACGCTTCCATGGACATGAAAACGAGCACAACCATCGCCGTGACGTTTCCGGTCGTGAAAGAAATACCCGGCAACCCTACGGCCATCAAGGCAATGCTTCCGCCGTAAGCGATCCACTCGATGAGCGTGATCGATCTCAACTGCATCCGCAAGATGTTCATCGTTTCAATGCGAAATATTTCCGATTTTTTGTGAATTTCTTCCGCTCTCTTCTCATCGGCCGAGAAAATTTTCAATGTCGTCATACCCTGCAGGCTATCTAAAAACAACTGCCCCACATCTTGGTAAGTGCCCCAATACTTTTTCTGTTTGCGTGCGACCATTTCCAAGATCGCTTTTAGCATCAGAGGGATGATAGGCGCCAAGATTAAAAACAATAGGGCTGAGGAGAGACTGAGCGGAAGCAACACGATGAAAGTCACCAGGCTCATGCCGAAACTGCCGAAAAATTGCGGAAGAAAACGTCCGTAATAATTCTCAAGCTGTTCAATCGTGTCGGAACCCATGTTGATCATGTTTGCCGTCGATGTGTAATGCAAGTAGGACGGACCGATGCGCATGGTCTTTGAAATCATCTCAGTCCTGAGAGTTGTTTTGACTTCTCCCGTTATTTTTGTCTGGTACCGTGTGACGAGGTAGAGGCTGCCTGACCTTAGAACGAAGCCGAGCAAAAAGATAAGAAAAGCGATTATATAGTTGACCGACGTTTGCAAGAAGAGACTCTGAATGATTTGTCCAAGTGCAAGAGCGATGGAGAAACTCCCGACAACTTTCAACATCATCAGCAAAACGCTGACGATGATGTACTTCTTTGCGTTGCCGATGTATCGAAAAAGCAATTTATCCAGCATAGATCACCTGTCCGCCATCTCTGGTTAGACTTTACTAACTCTGGAAAGTAAAGATAAGTTAGCATATTCTAACTATGTAGGGCAAACGTGATAATGGAGGCTTTTAAGAAGGTGATTGGCAAAGAAGATGGTGTTTCTGTCTATAGATATGTCCTTAAATGAATTGGAGCGTCAGGGTTACACATGCTGTTATTGATCATTCTCTGAAACAAATGATCGATCTCCGGACAGATTTTGACAGCTCGACGTTAGATGCCGTTATTCGCTGTATTTTCTTACCAGCTCGCGGAAGACGATGTGTAAACCCTCGTTTGTCTCGTTAAAAACTCCGTGGATAGGATAAAAGCTTTCGCGAACTCCGCGGAACGATACGGAAAAAGAGTCTGTCGTCTCGTCATAGACGACACCGGGATACCCGCCTGTTTCGTTTGAATCGTCTTTCCTGCCTATTAATGCGTAATAGTAGCGGTCGTGGACAAATGCACGGACGAGTCGCTCGCTGTCGGAGTCGTCTATCTCGACGTACTCACAACGGTACTGTCCCGCTTTGTCGGTGAAAGACCCTGCCAGATAACCTTGACCCGAGTCAATCATCAGTGTGAAACTATACGAATCGATGAGCGTCATGTGCGATTGACTCAAGTGGATCGTTTTAATCAACTCTTCGGGGGTCGTTGTGCCTATGATGTCGCTTTGATCGCCGTCTTGCGGCGGCTTTTTCTTGCCCTTCATCGCACGGGTCATATCAGTTGACAGTGCATTTGGTACAACATTGGATCAGCTTTGTTCATATACTTTCCCCGAAGGAGGTACTTATAATGTCAAGTTTAAAAAGAGTTTTAGGTATGGTGAAACCGGGAACGAGCAAGTTTGAAGCCAGCGTTGACGGTTACGATCTCATTATCGACTATCCCGCTGAGGGGTATCAGCCTGAAGGGCCGACGCCGGGAGCCATGGTGGCCTTTGCGTTGGGAGGATGTAAGGCTCTCGTCTGTTCCGCGTACTTTAGCGCTCGCAAGATGGATGTGACGGTTGGAGTTGAGGTCAGTTTCGACGTTCAGCGGGATGGCCGCCGCGGACCTTACTACGCTGACTACAAGGTCGCGCTGACTTTTTCCGGTGACATAGACGAAGCGGATCTGCCCAAGATTAAAAAGGTTCTTGACGGCCAGTGCACGGTGCAACACATCCTGCTTAGCACGAATAACACGGTAGAAACGACGTATAGCATAGGGTAAAACTCCACATGTCCGTTAAATTCGTTCGGCGAGAAATGGAGCCATATAGATCGGCAGGAATTTAATTGCTCCTTTTCGATTTATCTCTTTCTGAGAAAGCAAAATAATATCCTCAACCGATTGTGAGAATTTTTCTTTGAACTTTGTTAAGGACTTGTACTCGCCCTGCCCCGATGATTTGACTTCTATTGCCGATACTTTGGTGCCTTTTGACAACAAAAAGTCGATTTCGTAGTAATGGGTGCTTTTTTCCTTTTCCCAAGTGTGGTAGTACAGCTCCCTGTCGCTTGATGCAATGACTTGGGCAACAGCATTTTCATAGAGATATCCTAAATTGGCGGGCAATTTATCGGATAGCATTTTAGAATATAGATTGTTCTGTATCTCGGGACGATCAGTAAACATAAGGGTCAAAAACAATCCTGTATCCGCTAGATACAATTTGTAACTATCTAATGACTTTGTGCTTGACAAGCTTACCCTTGGGTCTGTTGTGTTGTGTGATATTAGGACTGTCTTACTGTCAACCAAGTCATAGATTAAGTTTTCGTCGCTCTTATTTTTTCTCTTTCCAAGCGCATCTGATATCAGAAATCTTTTTGTATCACGCGATAACTGTGCAGGAATGGAATGGAACATGGCAGAAATTCTGCCCGAAGGATCGATCTTCCTGAAGTCATCTTCGTACAGTTGTATGATGCTACGCTTTACCTTATCAATTTCAGAAAAGCTTCGTCCTTCTACGAAGGCTTTTACTGCCTGCGGCAAGCCTCCCACCGCCATATAGACTCTAAAGTCGCGCATCCATTGTCGATTTAGTTTTTGATCCACATAGATATTCTGCATGAAAAACGTCTTGCTATGCTCGTAAGTCTTGCTTCCTATAGCAAGAGAAAACTCCTCAAAATCCAAGGGATATAACGAAAGTTTCATCTCTTCGGACGGTACTAGGATATCCTTAACATTTTTCTTGATGGAAATCAGCGAACCCGTTTCGATGTAGTGAAATCGTCCATCCTTGACCAAATATTTTATCGCTTGTCTCGCCTTGGGGAATAGCTGAATTTCATCAAAGATGATGACGGAATCATTCTTGATTAAATCAATGCCTGTTGCCGCTTGCAGTCTAAGAAAGAACATATCCAAGTCGTGTACGTCATCGAAACAAGAGGTTACAGTATCTGAAACATTGGCAAAATCAAGCAAAATATAGGAACTGTACTCATTTTTCGCGAATTCCTCTGCGAGTGTTGTCTTCCCGACTCGTCTTGCTCCTTCAATCAGTATCGCGTATGAGTCCGCGTAATCCTTTTTCCAAGCTAAAAGCTGATCATAGGCTTTTCGTCTAAAATACATACCCTGTCTCCCTTTGTCTTCAGCCAATATTTTATCGCTTAGCGTGCATCTCTTCAAATTTTTGCAATCTGATTTCAGCATCTCTTCAAAGTTTAATCTACGCCTATTATACACTTCTTCAAGGTATTGTGGTGGAGAATATTGCATTGTTTCAAAATTTATTTATTTAGAGGGATGCATTTCTTCAAAGTAATTTGCATGAGGCGATGCATTGTCAGCTCTTTTTCTGTAACGAATTCCCTATATTCATCTCTTGTCTCGCAAGGGCACTTCGCTCACGCCCTTATGTATGCAAGGAGTAGAATGTCTCTCTCGTGATTTCGTAGTAGACGGCAGTGCGCCAAGCTCCTGTCTGATCTTGCCAGTCATTTTCGACGATTTTCGTCTTTGTCGCGCCATAGACCGAACGAGTATACGTCGCGCCATATGTCGTGGCTGTCTTGTGCTTGTTGTTTTTGTACGCTCTTCAAGGTCATGCCCAACTTTACCATAAGACTCGCTGACTGTTTCAAAATGAATCATCGTTGGCTCCTACGTCTTCCGCGTCAAGATACTCAAGGAACCTGAGGCGTCGTTCGCGCTTACCCTGTTGTCTCCTATGTCTTCCGCGTCAAGATGTGCCAGATGGTCTTGTCGGAAAAACCGCATTGCTCGTAAAGTTTTTCCGGTTGTGTCTCATTGTTTACACGACCGGAAACAGTCACGAAATCAGCCTTGTCCTTGAGTCGGGATAGAAGCTCATTGACGATACATGATCCGAGCCCCGTGTGCCTGTAATCGTTCGACACTTGAATCCACTCAAGGGTGCCTTCTCGAATGTCGCGATCGAGTTCCGCGATGCCGCTGGCGACAACGTCCATGCTCGATGTATCGCGGATACAAATCCATAGATTGGCGTCATAGACGGGACGGGCTTGGTATTGTTCGAGTTCTTTTACTGTCACTCCTTCGCGTTCGTAGCAGGCGTTGATGTGGGCGGCAAATTCCCCTGTGCTGCCTTGTGTCATGACAAAGCCTTCCGGCAATTCAATGGTGTCGATTTTCTTTAGATCGTGCAGGAGCTTGAAATACGGCTCATCGGTATAATCATGAAGCAAGGCTTCAGAAAAGTCGTCGTCGGAGACAACCCGCATATGCGCAGGGATGTCGAACGCGTTTGTCTTCCAAAAACTCAGGGAAGAGGCTCCCGTAGGGTTGAGTAAGTACGTCTGTTTATCCATGTGATTCTTCTTCCGAAGTTTCTTTTGAAGGCTTGAAGCCGAAACAACTCTCAATGGCGCCGGTCGGGCATTTGTGGATGCAGTCGCGACAGCGGATGCATTCGGGGCTGTTCGGCGTCTTGACGGGATCGACGCCCATTTTACAGATGCGCGCGCATTTTCCGCAGTCGATGCATTTGTCGTTGATTTTGAATCGGTAGAAACTGACAGGCTGTAAGATCCCGTAAAAGGCGCCGAGAGGGCAGAGGTAGCGGCAGAAAACGCGGTAGAGAAAGACGGAAAGCACAAGGATTGCGATTGCCAGAGTGACTTTCCAAATAAACAGCGATCCGGCAGCCTCCCGCATGGCGGGATTGAGCACGACAAGCGGAATGCCTCCTCCTATTGTGCCTACGGGGCAGACGTATTTGCAAAAATACGGATCGCTCATGCCGAAGCTGTTGCGAGCGATGAAGGGCAACAACATGACAACGCCGATGAGCATCACGTATTTTCCGAAGGAGAGTATGCGGTTAAGTTTGGCGGGGACTTTGATTTTCGGCGTCGGAATTTTGTGTAAGAGATCCTGCAGCAGACCGAAAGGGCACAGATATCCGCAGAAGAAACGACCGAGTAATATCCCGAACAAAGCGATGAGTCCGAACACGTAAAAGCTGAAATTGAACTTCGCGCTGCCCGCGATTGCTTGTAAGCTGCCGATCGGACAGGCGCCAAGAGCGCCGGGACAAGAGTAGCAATTAAGAACGGGCACGCAGATGGTTTTTAAGTTCCCCGTGTAGATGCTCCCCGAGATGAACCCCTTGAAATTCCCGTTGAAGACGACGGCGCCGAGCGCTTGAATGAGATGGCGTCGGCTGTGCGAGATCTTCTTTTTCGTCTTTTTCTTATCCAATGCCGATGCACTCCATGCAGATATTAATCGCCTTCATCAGGAGTGTTTTTACCTCATCGCCATTCGCGCGCAAGAGGCCGATCAGGATAAAAGCGATCGCGACGGCGGAAATCAGAAGCGACCATTTGTTGAGTCGAAAGAATCGGAACAATGTTCCTTCGTAAATCTGTTTTTCATTGCGGTTACCGTTCATTACAAGACTCTTCTCTCTGGCGTTAGATTGCTATGCTAAACATTATCGTTAAGCGAGAAAAAGCTGTCAATCGAATTGTGGAGCCGATTCGTACCATATGATATGTTTCCCGCCTGCGGAATCAGTATGATTTGAGCTGATCATGTAGTCAAGGAGGATTTTTCGATGAAACGAAAATTTAGAATAATACTTGTTTTGACATTGGCTCTTGTCATGCTGTTGAGCGCTTGTCAGCCTCGCGATTTGCCTTCGAACGGCGACAAAAAGACGACGTCCGCGGCGGATTCTGAGTCGGGAGATGAGCAAAATCCGTCCGCTTCTCCAACATCTATCGGAGAAATAAAAAACTGGAAATTCAGCACGGACGATATTGATGGCAATCACGTCGACGAATCGATCTTCAGCGAAGCGAGACTGACGATGGTCAATATCTGGGCAACATGGTGCGGACCGTGCATTGCGGAGATTCCACACATCGGGGAACTCGCAAAAGATGAATTTGCCGACATGAACATTCAAGTCATGGGGATCGTGAGCGATGCCGAGTTGGGCGGCGACAATGAAATGGCTCTGGACAATGCAAAATATATTTTAGAAGTATCCGGAGCCTCGTATCTAAACGTCCTTTTTAATTCTCCTGATATGTATGAATCGCTTCTCAAGTTTGTCGGGGGGTATCCGACGACTATTTTTATGGATAGTCAAGGGAATGTTGTCGGCTCTGAAATACTTGGTATGCGCTCGAAAGAGGTGTTTCTCGAAGAGGCACAACAGCGACTCGACATGCTAAACGACTAAACCCTAATTCCATGTTCAGCCAACTCGCGCAGCCGGTTGAGCAGTTTCACCACGTATTCCGCTCAAGCACGGCTGTGTTATAATTCGTGGTGTCGAAACACTGACATAAGCAGGCGTTTGGGAGCGTATTTGTGCGTTGTCATCGGTGTGTTCGCCGGATTGACGCGTACCGCCCGTTTTTCGCATTTGCGGGGCTTCTTCTATCGGAAAGAAAGGTACAAACGGCTATGAGTCATGTAGCGGGTGTCAAGCTAAGAGATCTTGTCGAGCATTTTGATTATCACGTCATTCGAGATTACGGGAAGATCGACAGGACTGTGATTGCGGTTGCCGACATTACGCGACCGGGGTTGCAGTTGGCGGGTCATTTCAAGCATTTCGGCCCCGATCGAATGCAGCTTATCGGCAATATGGAAATGGCATACCTGAAGACGTTGACGCCTGAAGAGGAGTCGGAGTGTCTCAGTCGCCTTTTTGCGACGGGCATTCCCTGTCTAATTCTATCGCGGCGGCATGAGCCTAGCGAGGTCATGTTGTGCTGCGCCGATAAATACGAGATTCCCATTCTGCAAAGCGATCATTCGACGTCGTCCATCTACAGCTCGCTTGTCAAACACTTGAATGTCGAGCTTGCCCCGCATATTTCGATGCATGGTGTGCTTGTTGAGGTTCTTGGGGAGGGCGTTCTCATTCTGGGCGAGAGCGGCGTCGGTAAGTCCGAGACCGCGCTTGAGCTCGTCAAACGCGGGCATCGCCTGATCGCCGATGATTTGATAGAAATCAGACGCGTATCCGATACGACGCTCCTCGGGCGCGCGCCCGAGAATATCCGACATATGATTGAAATTCGCGGCTTGGGCATCCTCAACGTCAAAGAGCTTTACGGTGTTTCATCCGTTAAGGTGCAGGACAACATCAACTTTATCATCAACATGGAGTTTTGGGATGAGAATAAAGTCTATAATCGGCTCGGCATCGAAGATGAGGAAACAACAATTCTCGGCGTTTCCATCCCATCCGTGACAATTCCCGTGCGCCCTGGGCGGAATCTGGCCATTATCGTTGAATTCGCCGCCATCAATTTTCGTCATAAGAAGATGGGGCACAATGCGGCGAGAGAGCTTGAAGAACTGGTTTTTAACTCTAATCATTGACTTGTAAGCATTCGCGATCTTTCGAGGAAATTGATGATGACACGCAAAGGAGAGAACAAGTGAGCAAAGATGGGATGGATGCCTATGCCGTTGGCGATGCCGTATCCGTTCTCCGTAGCATAAAAAACTTATCAGTTACGTGCGACGTGCCCATGGCGGAACTCACGCGCTTTCGCGCGGGCGGGTGTGCCGACATCCTTGTTCAGCCGCATACTGTTGAGAGCGCGATAGAGCTGATTAGGGTTGTGCGAACAAGCGGTTTGCCTTTGACGGTCATCGGATGCGCTTCAAATATTCTTGTTTCCGATCGCGGTATTCGCGGCGTGACGTGCCGGTTGTATCCTTCGCTGAATGCCATACGTCAAGACGGTAACAGTCTGTTCTGTCAAGCTGGCGCTCTGCTTTGCGACGTCGCGGCTTATGCGGCGAGACGTTCGCTAGGCGGAGTCGAATTTGCAGCGGGGATTCCCGGTACGGTCGGCGGCGCCGTCTTCATGAATGCAGGTGCGTTCGACGGGAGTATGTCGGATGTTGTGTGGAAAACGACGTTCATTGATGGTTTCGGCAACATCGGGGAGATTGCCGGCAACGAACACGATTTTGGATATCGGCACAGTTATTTTATCTGTTCGCCGGACGCCGTGATTCTTGAGACGGAGCTTCGTTTAGAGCACAGGGATCTTTCACTTATCTATGAAAAAATGTCGGAGAATGCCCATAGGCGTTACAATACCCAGCCGCTCGATGCGTACTCCGCGGGCAGCGCTTTCAGAAGACCGGAGGGATATTATGCCGGCAAACTGATTTCCGATGCCGGCATGAAAGGATACAGGCGAAAAAATGCCGGCGTGTCAGCCAAGCACGCAGGGTTCATTGTCAATCACGGCGAGGCAACGGCGGAGGAGATCGCTCAAGTCTTCAGAGATGTCCGCAAGGCCGTTTATGATATGAAAGGCGTGATTCTCACGCCCGAAGTGAGACCGGTCGGCGAATGGGACGACGATCCTTTTGCTTTCGAGCGCTGAGAACACGGATTGCCCTTATTTCGTGTTATCACGCTTTCCCATTGAAACCTTACACACCTACGAACGTATGGCGGAAAATGAAAGGGATGTTGGATGGATATTACGATTGTCACCGGTTTATCGGGGAGCGGAAAAAGCTTAACAGCAAGCTTGTTGGAGGATATGGGGTTCTTCTGCATCGATAACATGCCGCCACAGCTCGTTGCCGAATTGACGCGCGTTTTATCGGACTGGCAAGTGACTGCAGAGCTACCTACCTCCGATATGCGCCTCGCGCTCGTCATGGATACGCGAACGCCCGGTTTTGTCAAGCATCTGCAACCCGTTCTCGATTATTTGAGAGACAGCGATGTTCCTGTTCGCATTCTTTTTCTCGAGACATCCGATATGGCGCTGATTAGCCGCTACAATCAGACTAGGCGAGATCACCCGTTGTCGTATGGACGATCTCTTGTAGAGGCGATTGCTTCGGAGCGCGATATGTTGGCGCCGGTTAAAGCGCTCGCCACGGACATCATAGACACGACAGGTCTGTCGAGCCGCGATCTGAGACAAAGACTCCAACAACTTTTCAGTCATGCCGGATTGCACGATGAAATCACGATTTTCGTTCAATCATTCGGATTTAAGTACGGTATACCGCCCGATGCGGACATTGTATGCGATGTTCGCTTCCTGCCGAATCCGCATTACATTGATCACTTGAGACCGTTGTCGGGGCTTGATCAACCCGTCATCGATTATTTGGGGCAGTACCCCGAAGCAGATGAATATCTCGATCGACAGTGTGAGCTTTTTTGTTACACAATCCCGTTCTACATCCGCGAAGGAAAACAGCGGCTGAATATCGGCATCGGCTGCACTGGGGGACGTCATCGCAGTGTTATGTCCGCGGAGAGGATTGTCGAGCATTTGAAAAGAGCCGGTTTCAACGCCATCGCGTTACATCGTGATTTGCATCGAGATGTGAGACAGCGGCGCATCGATGAGATGGAATCAGCTGAATCGTTTTCATGACTTTTTCCGCAGGTATTCGCAGAGAATTAGTCGATCGTTTTTCGGCGAGAGAAAAATCGCAAGAGTGGGCGCTCGCGTCGTTTGCCGTGTTTTCCGCTCTGTCCGGTTCCATCGACCAAAACGAGGAAGGATGGCGTGTTACCATTCGTGTTACGGGCTCTCACATCGCTTCGATGCTTGAGGATATCGCCAAGTCGCTCTCCCTTCCGATTTGTGAGAAAAAGACGGGAAGACGCGATATAAGCCTGACATTTGTTGTTTCAGTTGAAAGACGTGCGCTCCTATTTTTCGATTTTGATCGATGGTGGGAATGGACGGGCGAACAAGGTCTCGAGGTGATTTTTTCATCCTTTTTTCTCGCATGCGGCGTGATGTCGGATCCGACGACAGGACGTTATCGTCTGGCCTTTTCACCCTATTCAGCGGGTTCGATTTCCCTCATGAAGCATCTGTTCAGCTGCGCCGATCTGAATCCGAGAGAATCACGACATCAGGGTAAACAGTTGTTGTTTTTCTCAAAGGGGGAAGACATTGCGCAATTTCTATTGTTGTGCGGCGCGCACCTCACCTTGTTGAGATTCGAGGAACTGCGGAGCGAGAGGGAATTGCTCGGACAAGTGAACCGTCTTGTCAATTTTGACGAGGCGAATGCGAGTCGCCGCGCTCAATCGATTTCGGAACAGCTTAGCGCCATCGACACAATTGAACGCATACGCGGTCTCGACTCACTTGCTCCGGCTCTTGCAGAGGCCGCCAAAGCGAGATTGGAGAATAGGGGCGCTTCACTTGAGGAACTGGGTGCCGGCATGGTGCCTCCCGTGAGCAAGTCGGGTATGAGTCACCGCTTTGCAAAAATCCGTTCTCTCGCTCATGTTCTTGAAAGCAAGGAGCGACGTGAACAATCGGAGCGGTAGAGAGTGGTATACTTAAAGGCGATCAACCCACCGACGCTTTCCGTCAAATGGTGATCGATTGATGCGTAGTGAAGATGCATCAGTCGCAGCGACGGCGGCGATCGGCTCGTAATGCTTTTACACAAGGCGATGGCGGTGTGGTAAGGATATGATGGACTACTTAGAAGGCTTTCTAATAGGATCGATATGGAGTGACACGGATTACCGAACGCGTCGACACTATCATGCGCATGTTTTTCTCGCCACTTTGATGGCCGCCGCTTTCGCGTTTTTTCTCTTTTTCCCGGATAGGATGTCAAAGTGGGTTGTCGTTTCGCAACCGCTCTCCCTTGTTTTCCTTATTTTTCTGATGTTGGCTACGCCGATTATTTCGAGTATTTATTATCGCGTGCCTTTTTATGTCAGACCTTTTCTTTTGCTTTTGTACATCATGAAGTACGTGTTGCTCTTCTATACGCTCGTCCATTTTTTCTTTCCGCTTGTTACGGTCGATCGGGCAAAAATATCCGATCTCTTGTTCGCGCGCATCGATGACCATATGACTCGCTCGCTCGATCGATTCAGCGATTCCGGCAGAGTTCTTACGACTGTCGCGGGTGTGCTTATCGGAGCTTTTTGGATTATTGCCGAAGGACTTCTCGTCGTGCTTATTCTGATTGCCGTACCGCTTGCCGCCATTTGTCTTCTGAAAGGCATACGCTATGTAATTGACATTGTCCTATACGAGCTGATCGATCGTTTCATTATCAAGGACGGCCCTGCAATGGCCGATGAGGCCCCATGGCTTGGAAACGTTGTTGATGATGAAGAGAGCTTGACCGTAAGCGCACCGATATTGTTTTCCGGATCGGAAAAGCGACAGAAAGAAACTGTCGTTACTAAAAAGAAACGGGATGTTGCATACGATGGCGGTATGATCAACAGGTTCCGCCTGATCCTGAAGGATAGACTTCAATCTATCCAACGCGGACTACGCAACACTTCTCCACGCGGGAAGAAACGGGATGACCGCATCCGAGTAAAGAGAGTGGCAAGAACGAAAACGGAAGAATAAATGATCGGAGGTTTTCGCACTGTAATTTCTCGTCGACAAAACGAGTTTGTGCGGCATAATTCTCATGAACAACGAATACAATCCATATCGACACAATTCCTCAAATCAGAACGAGGAGGAGCATAGCCATTCAGACAGGCACTCTCCCAATGAGAGTCCGTACTACACTCAAGGAGATCGCTCGAACTACGGAGAGGCGTCACCACCATCTAAAAAAGGCACGAGCGGTCTTGCGCTCGGGGTCATAATCTTCGGGTTGGTGGCCGTTTTGCTGTTTTCCGCCGTCGCGGGATTTCTCTTTTTTCTCTATAAAGGGTATGACAGACTACACCGGATTCAAGAGCCCGCGGAGGTGACCGAAAGCTTATCGCCCGATAAGCCAATGCCCTCGGAGTCTCTATTAGATGATGATCCGCTGCCATCCGGCAGTGAAGGCGTCGATCCGCACTTCAGTTTAGAGGATTTCGCGCGCCCCGCGCCGCAAGAGGGCAAAGAGATTCTCTCAATCCCCGAGATTGTCGAGAAGGCGAAACCGGCCGTCGTCGCGATCTACACGAACGTAGTGGTTGACCGCGGCGCATATTTCGGACTAGTCGAAAATACGGTTGCCGGGTCAGGTTTTATCATCACGGAGAACGGTTACGTCGTAACCAATGCGCACGTTGTCGAAGATGCCCGAAGCGTTATCGTGTACCTGGAGGACGAACGCACGTATGAGGCGAAGGTCATCGGTTCGGATGCCTATGCGGATATTGCTGTCTTGAAAGTTGATGCGAAAGGTCTTCCGACGGTAGAACTCGGCGATTCGGATAAATTACTCGTCGGCGAAATGGCGATCGCCATAGGAAACCCGACGGGGAATTTGAGGGGGACAGTGACGTCAGGCATCGTCTCGGCAGTTGATCGCGAGATGCAGGAGTCTCCGATTCCTCTCATTCAGACGGATGCCGCACTCAATTCCGGTAATTCGGGCGGTGCGTTGCTCAACGCATACGGCGAGGTGATCGGGATTAACCAACTGAAAATTGTGTACGCAGATTCGGGGAGAAATGAGCCGATCATCGGGATCAGTTTCGCCATCCCGTCCAATGCGGCGAAACCCATCATCGAGAGTCTCATCCGTACCGGTAAATATGAATGGCCGATGATGGGCATTACCGTGTCAACGGTACAGCAGGAGTTAGCTGAGCAACAAGATATGCATTTCCCCGGCGTTGTGATCGTCTCCGTTGAGAAAAACGGACCGGGTGATAAAGCCGGGCTGAAAGCGGGCGACGTGATTACGAAAATAAACAATAAGAGAGTGACGACGACACGGGAATTGTCAAACGCCAAGAACGAATATAGGGTAGGAGAGACGGTCACGCTCGAAGTATATCGAGCTAAACGCGTGATTGAAATCTCTTTAACGTTCGGCTCGTCTCGGTAATATCGACTGCAAGGAGTGTCAATGCGAGGTCGCGGTTGGGCACGTGACATTATTTCTCACTTTTTGATCGTATCTCTTTTAGGGGTAGGACTTCTTTTGTTGCACAAAAAAGCGATGAATACGCCCGAGCTGAAGGATGAAAGCTGGATTTCAACTGTTTTTACCATTGCTTTCATCCTTTTGATTCTGATGGTTATCGTTTTTATTGGACAGGTCTTTACGCGCGTTAGATTGGAACGTTTTCGCCCCGGGAACGCTGAAAGCCTGGCTCGTCTTGACCGTATGCGTCGCTTTCATTTGCCTGAACGATACCGAAAACTACAAGAGACATGGCATGACGCACGGCAGGATCTTTGTAGGTTTTATATGGGTAAGGGGTGGCTTCCCACCGATCGAAAGCCATTTGACATCGTTTTGCAGCGTCGTCGCAAGATCCCGTCTTTCAGGCAAGGACCTTACGTTGATCGCCTGTTTGTTTTCTACCACCCCATGCTTAACGTTCTCATCGTCGATCAGACGCTGAACCTGTGTGAACGCCTGATCAAAAAAAGCTACAAGACGGCGCCCGCCCCGAGAAACGCAATCGTGTTTCTGACCGATATGAACAATGCGGAGGAAGTCACTTCCGCCGCCGCTGGTATTGTTAACTATCTCTGTCGACTTGGGAAGAGGACGAGTCTCTATCCGCTGTTAATTGATTTCAACGGCGGGAGATTATACTACCCGATCGATACGACGCTCGTTCGCAAACCTCACCGCCTGTTTTTCTTTAAAGCGCGACTTGAACTGACGCGCTTCGTCCGTCGGCAAGTTCCGAAAAAAACGCCTCGAACGAATCCACGGACATAGCATGAGACGAATTATCGTCACTCGCCGAGGAAATAATTCGCTAAATTCGCGTTCGGGTCGTGTCTGCCGACGAGCAAATTACCTTCTGAACAACTGAGCAACGCCGTGACACCGGGACCGTGTCCGGAAACGATGCAGTTCGAATGAACGATGACACCGAGTGTGCATGCCCCCTTTTTGTACTGGCGGCCGAACCTGTTGTCGCAGTCTTTCAACAACACGAGATCACCGAAGCGTAAATTATCTAGGCTGTATTCCTTCAGTGCGTCAAGGTCGCCTGTCATAATATCGTAGTCGCCCGTGTAGGCAGACGCGGCACCGATGCCCGAGCCCATGAGGTAGGGCGGTACTTCAGCGACGCAGGGAACGACGAGTTTCCCGTCAACTTCCTCGGGAGCGATCTTCTCTAGAAGCTCCGGCGACAAGCTGAGACATGCGATGTCGGGATAATCCGTCAATTTTAGTCCCAGTCCTATTGCGCGAATTAGGATCTGATCTCCGATTTTCATTTTGTCGAGCGCATCGGCCGGGAAATAGCAAATCGTGTGTTCAATGCCTCCATGTTTCCCGGTGACGAAACCCTCTGCCCCCTTGGCATCTCCATCAACGACAATGGCGCGGTTGCCGATGCAGGCGATATTCATGAGGCTGTCATTTTCCGGCTTGACCTCGTTGCGCAGGCTGACGCCGGGCTCAATATGGTCGCCGGCAAGCTTCATGCAGCAGTCGCCGATCCGGTAGTTATAAACGATACCGCCAACACTCGGGAGCACGCGTGCGAACCCCCTTTGATCGATTTTATATTCTTTTTTCCATGTAGGTGCATGGATTCTCGCCTGTAAAGACATTTCGACGAGATGTTCCTTATTCGTTTTCATGGAGCCCCTCCTTTACTAAACGTGCATGATTATTCCATGCGTTCTTTATCATACCATTTGCTTTCGTATTT
>JAAZKT010000054.1 GCA_012799695.1 Clostridiaceae bacterium | reverse complement strand
GTAAGCTTTCGCACTGAGCACATCGACAATCCCTGTCATCTTCTCGTTTTGCATGATCGGCAATGAAAGCGGCAAAACTTTCGGTCCGTATGCATCACGCAATTCACCCAAAGTCTTCTCAAAATTGGCATTCGCTTCGTCCATACGATTGACGAAGAACGCGACGGGGATGTTCTCTCCTCCGGCGTTGCGAACCGCCTTCTCGGCTCCAACGGACAAACCGTCTTTAGCAGACATGACGATTAACGCCGTATCGCCCGCAAACATGCCTAAAATCTGTTCACCGAGAAAATCAAAATCACCTGGCGTATCGATAAAATTGAGTTTGTGTTTCTTCCATTCGCACCAAGCGACGGATGTACTGATCGACAATCCGCGACGCATCTCTTCCGCATCGAAGTCTGTCACCGTATTCCCGTCATTCGAGCGACCCATCCGGTCGATAACACCTGCATTGTAGAGCGCGGCTTCGACAAAAGCTGTTTTGCCGACGCCGCCGTGACCCATCACGGTGATGTTTCTGATTTTGTCCGTCGTATATTTCATATTGTTCCCCCTTTGAGAAGTCGTTTTTCGCTATTATACCGCATGATAGCGTGTATCATTCATAAGGTTCAAGCTCCGCCGTGAAATGGCGCAGGACTTTCTCTTGCCTGACGACGCGGAAACCCTTTATGCTTTCCGTGTTGGCCATCACTTTCTCTAACGATGTCGCGACGAAGTCTAGATGCGCCTGCGTGTACGTGCGTCTCGGTATGCAGAATCTCGAGAATTCCATCTCGGCTTCCAACTGCTCGCCCGTCTCAGGATCGGGATCGAGGATGAAAGACCCGACATCGCACCCGCGAATCCCTGCTTCTCGATACAGCTCGACGCAGAGCGAATGCGCGGGAAAGCGATCGTACGGGACATGCGGCAATATGGCGCGTGCATCGACAAAGATGGCATGTCCTCCGGCGGGTAGTTGACATGGCACACCGAGTTCTTTCAGCCGTTCCGCCAAATACCGGGGCTGCCCGATGTACGAACGGAGGAAATCCTCATCGATCCCCTCCTTGAGCCCAACGGCGAGTGCGTCCAAATCGCGCCCGGAAAGACCGCCGTATGAAACAAATCCCTCATATGGAACAACGTAACTTCTGACCTTCCGCATCAGTTCCTCGTCTTCTCGAACTCCAACGAGACCGCCCATATTGACGAGTCCGTCTTTTTTTGCCGACATCGTAAAAGCGTCTGCGTCTTTGAACATATCACGAACAATATCGCCAATCGACCGATCGGCATGACCCTCTTCACGCTCACGGATAAAAAAAGCGTTCTCCGCGAACCGTGCCGCATCGATCACGAAGGGGATATCATAGCGGTGGGCAATCGCAGCCGTCTGACGTATATTGGCAAGTGAGACAGGCTGTCCACCTGCAGAATTGCACGTCACCGTCATGACAATCATGCCGACCTTGTCACGTCCATGGGTTTCAATCAACTCAACGAGACGTCCCGTATCCATATTCCCCTTAAACGGAAAAGCAGTCGAAATATCCTTCGCCTCCGGCACGACGCAGTTGACCGCTTTACCGCCGATGAGCGCAATGTGTCCCGTCGTCGTGTCGAAGTGCATGTTGGAGATCGATATCTGCCCTTTCTTGATTAGACTCGGAAAGAGCACGTGCTCCGCCGCACGACCTTGATGAACGGGCTGAAAGAATTTCCAACTGAATATTTCCTCGCAAGTATCCATCAAGCGATAATAGCTCCGCGAACCGGCGTAACTCTCGTCGCCCATCATCATCGACGCCCACTGCCGGTCGCTCATCGCTCCCGTTCCGCTGTCCGTGAGCATGTCGATATAGACGTCATCGCTTTTCAAGCCGAATAAATTGTAATGCGACTTGCGTATCGCCGCACTTCGCTCCTCTTTTGTCGTCACCCGCAAAGGTTCCACCATTTTAATTCTATAAGGTTCTGGCAAATATTGAGCCATACGCTCCCCCTCAACGACTTGTTTGTCGCGGTCGACATGCAATGAAAGTAAACCATTCATCGTCCCGCTGATCCGCTTTTGATCCTGTATTCTTGTACGTAATATTCTTACTTTTTCTCAGATGATCTTGGGCACGATCGCGAAAGGATGAAATCCATAATGTCGCGATCAACCTCATCATTGTTGATCTCGTTGACAACCTCATGGCGCGCATTCTCGTATTGCTTCATCACGACGTCGTCGAAACCGAGATCTCTGAACTGCTCGTATAACTTCGGAGCAGCCTTTCCCATATCGCCAACGGGGTCGTGGTCGCCGCTGGCAATCATGATAGGCGTCTCCCTGTCCATAAGCGCAAGATTCTTCTGCTTGTAAAGCGAAGAGAATCCGGTAAACATATCGACGAAAGCACCGTTCGTGAACTTGAATTGATTGCGCTCTTCCGACACATAGGCGTCGACGATCTCTTCATTGCGCGTCAACCAGTCGCAAGGCGTTCGATTCGGCTTGAAGAAACGGTTGTTGTTACCAAGCGTCATCGTGGTGAGCAGTTGACTTCGGTGACGCTTACCTTGGATTCGCCGCAACACTTTCGCCATGAACAAGGCTACCGAGATCAAGACCTTCGGTTGCATGCCGACCCCTGTCAAAATGATTCCGTCGAGCTTGTCAGTCGGATAAACGTGGAGATACTGCCGTACGAGGAACGAACCCATCGAATGACCCATCATGAATTGAGGTGTATCGGGATAGCGATTCTTTAACATACCGTACAAAGTACGCATGTCTTCAAGCACGCACCTGTTACCGCGATAGTCGGCAAAATAACCCCAATCGTCCTTGCTCTTTACGGAAAACCCATGTCCTAAGTGGTCGTTTCCCACGACAAGAATGCCGTGATCTGCCAGTACGCCGGCGAACCGATCGTAGCGATCGATGAATTCCACCATGCCATGCGCGATCTGCAACAATGCGACCGGTTCACCTTCAGGTTCCCAAATTGCCGCATAGATATCCGTCTTGCCATCGGAAGACGAATAATATTCAGTTTTTTTCATCATCGAAAACTCCTTGCCATACGCCTCGCGGCACGCGACTAAGACAGCTCTCCGATCCGGTCAAAACGCCATCATCGGAACTGCTTTTCTAAGTATATCAAAACAATAAGTAAACCGAGAGATATATTACTAATCAATTCGTTATACTCCCCTGTCTTTTCGTTTGATGTAGAGGATGCGGCGCAACAAGCTTCCGCACGGACACCGTTCGCCTGTTAATATCGCTTCATCTCCCGTACGATAGCGAATAAAAGGCATCCCGCGCCGCGTCAACGTCGTTACGGCGAGCTCGCCGATGTCACCGTCCGCAACCTTATGTCCATCAGCATCGACAACCTCGACATAGAGATCATTTTCACGGATGTGCATCCCCTGATGTGCTTCACATTCTACGGCGCCTCCGAGCCCCGTCTCCGTCATCCCATAATGATCGAAAATATCGCATTTCCAAGCGCTTTCAAGCATGTTTCGGTCATCAGCAGAAAGACTTTCACTGCTACTCAAAACTGCGCGAACGTTGATACCTTTCGTCTGCTTGGACACCGCCAAGAGCGAGGAACGAGGTCCACAGACGACATCAACAGACTTATCGCGAAGCAATGCGGCAGCTTTCTCGTCATCCTCACAGTGCACGGTAAGCCCAAGTCGTATCAACGCTTCAGATAGAAGCGCGCCCACGCTATCGGGTGTCTTTGCCGGGAATAGAATAAGAGCGCGATCACTAGGTCCGCACATTGTCTTCATGCCGTGCACGAAAAAATCGAGCGTCAGCTCGATATCTTCGCGAGTGAAATAGATGCGTTTTGGTGATTCTACTGTTCCTGAAGTCTGCAGAGTCGTCAACCCTACCGGCTCACCTTGTTGCGGAAATTGAAACGTTACGATTCGCGAGATCTCGCTTTGCTTGACACAGAGCATCGACGGCCCATGCAACACGAGATCATGTGCGTCGATCGTCGGAAAAAGACAGAATGCTTCGAGCGATTCGGGCGCACCGTATTCCTCGTATAGGCGACGATAAAACGGAGAATGAACCTTCGCATACTCGAACAGCGCGCGGATACGGGAAAGCTGATACGACTCCATCGCCTGCCGATCGTCAGCAGCGATTCCGTGTTTATCGTTGATCCACTGATCGAGAGACGTTCGCTTCATCGCGAGTGGCATACTCCTTAACGTCGGTACAATGTCTCGCCGTTTTGTGCAGTGAGATTATAGGCGCAAAACGGAATCAACCGCTTGCCGTCGGCGACGTGGATGTAGCAGTCGCGGAGGCGGTCGAGGTCGAGATTCCACGCATCCATGAAATACATCGCCGAAACGGCGAGTTGCCTTCTCTGAAAATTCTCGAGGAATTGGTCGAGCGAGGACGTATCAGTCGGGAGCTTCGTCGAGACAGTGCCTGTGCCGCTCATCTTTCCGATGTTTATCTTCTTCCTTCCGGCACCTTTCCAAGCTTTCGCGACGTAGGCGCGCGCCTGTCGCGCACGGTCGGCAGCTTCGGGGACGGGGCTCCCGCAACCACAACCGCACGCGGAAGAATCTGTCTTTGTTTTTAACGTTCCGTCCAGATTGACAAAATAAGAAGCCGAGAACGAGCAGTACGCATTCTCCGCCCCGCCCGGTGAAAAGTCGGTCCTCTTCATGCGACCGCCCGTCTGTTTTTCAATTTCATACAATAGATGCGACAGCGTAAAGCGACGAGCGGGCGCTCCTTCAGGATAGCGACCCATGTAAGTTATCGGCTGAAAGTGCACACCGCGTACGGCCGAAATGTTCTCCACGGCAAAATCGAGAATCGCTCCGATTTCATGAGTGTTGACACCGGCACAAACAGTCGGAACCAACACGACGCCGACGCCCGCCTCCTCGCACCGCTCAATCGCCGTCTTTTTTACTGAGAAAAGATCGCGTCCGCGAATCTGCCGGTAGACGTCGTCTGAGACGCCATCAAACTGCAGGAAAACACAGTCAAGCCCCGCATCGGCAAGCGTCTGAATGTAACCCGGCTCATAGGCGAGACGCAAGCCGTTCGTATTGACTTGAAAAAACGGGTGTCCCATCTCTTTCCCGCGCCTGATAATCTCCGGCAGGTCATCTCTCACCGTAGGCTCTCCGCCGGAGAGTTGAATATTTAGCGGCCCGCCTCTCGTCAAGAGATCGGTGAGCGTCTCCATCAGCTCCTCGGTCGGAGGATCGTCGACCTCCCTGCCACTCGACGCAAAGCAGACGGGACATTTGAGATTGCATCGTTCCGTGATTTCGAGCAGGACACAACAACTGTGCTGACGGTGATCGGGACATAAACCGCAGTCATAGGGACAACCGTGTTCCACGGTCGTTGCCGGATTCACAGGGGAAGACGGTTTTTTGATGCGATTCCACTCTTCATACGACACGTGATCTCCCCATATCTCGACGCGAAACGCGCCGTGGTCAGGGCACGTCTTTTCGAGCCATACGCTCCCGCCCTCCGCGACGCGATAGGCCCTTATTTTTTTAAGGCATTCCGGGCATACACTCTCAGTCTCACTCAATACGCGCTTTGCAATTGACCCCGACATCATTAAATACTCCTTCTCTCCAAATCCACGCTATGTCTCTATGATTTCGTATTCCCATAGAAGGTCAATCAACTTCTCATATCCGGCCTGGATGACTCCGGGACAAACCGTCGGACAGTTGGAAAAATCGCCATCAATCAGTCCGTAACACGTATCCGTTCCGTACGTCTCCCTGAACCAGTTGACATAGGCGGCGACAATCTCCATCGCGTACTCGTGAGGCAACTCGTCGGGCTCGCCGCGACCGGTAAAATAACCGAGCGCCGCGGCGCCGCCAGTCAGGACACCGCACGCTCCACCCGTCTCGGCCATCCCCGTATTGAGTCCCGACATCGCACGGATAAGATCGGTGTTTTCTTTGCCGTCAATCTCGAGCGCCACTCTCACCATGATCTGCGCGCACTTAAAACCCTGGCGCCTCATCTCGAAGACCATTTTGTCAAAATCCATGCTGTCCTCCTTACATCATGATGTCCTGTTCTTCAAAGTCTTGCTGATGTCATCTCCCTATGGAAAATCGCTATAATCAGCTATACAGCTAGATTACAGAGCTTCTCAATTCAATTTCGCGACGACGCGAGGCTAGATCGCCTCGTAAACTCCTAGAAAATACTTTCTTCCGCCTCGGCACGAAGGGGATGGAAATACCTTCCCCGTCTTCCATATCCAAGAGACGATGAACGAACGCAACGCGTGCGTCGCATCTTCCCACCATACGAGTCGAAATTCCTTAAATTCAGGAGGGTTTCCGTCGTATACGTCCGATATAAGAAACCTGCCGCCGCGTGACAATACGCGGCGCACTTCCCTTACGACACTTGACTTATCTTCTAACAATGAGAGACTGCACTCGCAGAGTACGACATCGAGAGAGCCGTCCTCAAACGGGAGATTCGCCCCCTTATCTTCCAACTCCCATACAAGATATCGTTGATCCGGATCGTTTTTACGCGCATATTCAATGACGGATGCACGATCGACACCACAGACGTCAAACCCCAACTCCGCACAAACTCTCAAGCTGTCACCCGCACCGCAACAGAGGTCGAGCACTCGATCGTCAGGCGTAACGTTGCCCATCGATAAAAGCTTTTTCGTCGAATCGGCTCCGCCGGGATGCCCGAGGTCAAATGTCCGCCATTCTTCGCTTGCGTAGAAATCGCTCATCGTGCCGTCTACTTGTCTTCCAGCGCGCGCTCGACGTCAAAAATCTTGCCTGTCGCAAGCTCCTCCGGTATCAAGCCCAGCCCGCAAAGCGGACATTTCGGCATCAAGATCGGGAAATCATTTCCCATGTAGCGGAGTGTGATCGGACCGTTTTCGAGCGGAACGTGGCAGAGCCCGCAGTAAAGCTCTCCCTCCGATAAATCGAATACTTCATGATATTTCACATCAGACATCGTCACATCTCCCCCGCTCTAACGGATTTCCATCCGATGGCTGTACGCGCGTCTGACGCGCCACGCCTCTCCCTCAGGAGCGTAATACACCCAATAGGTGACGTGGCCTATCTGCTTGTAGGCGATACGTAACCCCGACTTGACTTCCTCGATGAAACGGCTCGTCGCCTCCGCTTCCTCGATTACCTTGCGAATATCCTCTTCAAGGATCAATCTCTTCTCGAGCAGCTCGCCGAGATCGTCATCGTAAATCAAAATCAATCTGTCTTCCTCCTCCAGTTCCTCGTGCCATAAGTCGCGTAACATCGACCGCTTGAGCAGTACACGATTATCTTGCCTCAGAGAATATCCGGGGGCGCGCTCGTCGCCCGTATTCGTGCCAAAGATCAGTTCGAGCAAATGAACGGCACGCGCGCCGACCTTGCTGAATCGATCGCGACACCCCATGCAGTACGTCAATCTCGTCTCATCGACATCGCGGAGACAAAACTCCGTCATCTTGTTCGCCAAATCATTATGCGAGAACTGGACAAGCCCGCCGTAACCGCAACAAGGCGTCTTCTCACCTGAAAACTTCGGTTCTTGGACGCGACACCCGAGCTGAGCAAGGAGCTCTCTCACGGCATGACGCGTCTCTTCCTGATCGCGCGCGCCGCACGCGTCATGGATGGTCACCGGAAGATTTCTCTTCGTATCGGGTATGCCTGTCTCAAGCAACACCGTCCAGACATCGCGCACATCATCTACAACATTGGCGAGCGATTTACGGCATGTCGAACAGGCGACAATAATGATCGGGCGACCGAGCGTTTCCCACTCGTTCTTCAGCATCGCCTTCGTCTCGTCGAAAAGATCCGTCTCCCCGGCCCATTTCGCCATGATACCGCAACACCCGTGCATGAAGGCGACTCCGCCGTCAAGGGAACGGCAGAGGTGGTCATATGTTTTCTCTACGACGTCGGGGGCAGATGCTCCGAGTTGACATCCGGGGAAAAAGAGATAGCGGCTCTT
>JAAZKT010000053.1 GCA_012799695.1 Clostridiaceae bacterium | reverse complement strand
GTCGTCTGGAAAAAGACGATCGACTTGAACCTCACGATCGACGAGCGAATTTGCGACGGATACTACATGATCAAGAGCTTGCAGTTATTTGATTCTTACATCGACAACCCGGCACTGCTCGAATTGTCGCCGAATGAAGCGATTGCCGAAGAGGAATTAAGGAGGAAACAACGCGAAGAGCAACTGGCGACATCACCTCCGACACCTGTTGATGAGGACGAGGCGATACCTCGGAACGAGCGTCTACACCCCGTGCAGAATTACTGGGATGATATGATGGATCATCCCAGCAACCCCACGTAGCGGTCGCCTAATACTTCCGCGCTCTCCTCCCCGCGCATAACGCGGTAGGCTCCGGTCGCAAGAGCCTCCATCTCCAATTCGCCCGGCATAAGGAACACGGGGGCGATGAATGATACGCGCTCATTGATAGCGTCCGTCAATCTCTTCATGTGCGACATACCGCCGGTCAGAACGATGGCGCGCACATCACCGTTGACGACAGTTGCCAACCCTGCGATTGCCTTGGCAACCTGATACCCCATCGCATCGAGGACAAGACAAGCCTCCTCATCGCCATTTGCCGCCATCCGCTCGACTTCACGCGCGTCATTCGTCCCGAGATACGATGTAAAGCCACCCTCTCCTATTTCGTAAGCATAGAGGGCGTCCGCTCCCTCCTCGCGCGCAATGCGCGCCGCCTGGTAAATGGGAACCCCCCCTGCCCTTTCGGTTGAAAAAGCGCCTTCATCGGCCGAGACAACGTCGATGATCTCGCCATTCGACTGCAAGTTCATCGAAATACCGCCTCCGAGATGAGCGACGATGACGTTCGATTTCAAAAGGTCGAACCCCTCTCGTTCCGCGATGACTCGGGCCACTGCGCGCGTGTTGAGGGTATGCGAAAAACTTCTCCTATCGTAGCCTTTAATCCCTGAAAAACGCGCGAGCGGAATCAGTTCATCGACGGAGATTGAATCGTAGATAAACGCAGGCACACCGTCTCCCTCCGCAGCGATCGCTTGCGCAATACCTGCACCTAAGTTGGAAGCGTGTTGCTCGACGGGTCGATCGAGGAGCGTCTCGACAAGCTCGTCATCGATGACATAGGCACCGTGGCGAACGGGCGGGTGCATGCCGCCGCGCGAGACGATTACGTCGAGCTCGCCCGGTGACGTCTCATGCTCATGGAGAAAATCCTTTACACGGCTGATGCGCATCGGCAACTCCGCCTTAATCGATGAAAAGGCGCTTAACTCCTCTCGCGAGTGGTCGATTTTTTTCTCGACGATTCTCTCCGTATCTTCAAACAAAGCGACTTTCGTAGAAGTCGATCCGGGATTAATGACTAATATTTTCACGTGCTACTCCGATTTATACGTTTGATGCGTGCGCCAAGAGGGCTGAACAGGCGATCGAATTGATTTTTTCTTCGCTTGTCGAGCTCCTCGACGTAACGATGACAGGGGCGGACGCTCCGATAAGAACACCCGCGAAAAGGCCATGTCCGGCATGTATTATCGCCTTCGCGACGAGATTGCCCACGACAAAATCCGGAACGAGCATGATATCGGCATCCCCGGCAACAGGGCTGTCATAGCGTTTTACAGCCGCCGCCTCACGGCTGAACGCGAGATCAAACGAGATGGGACCCTCCACAACGCAATCAACAATCTCACCGCGGTCATTCATCGCCTTAAGCTCCGCGGCATCAAGTGTTTCCGGCATTTTGTCATGAACTTTCTCAACGGCCGCGAGACAGGCAACCTTAGGCTTTTCAACTCCCATAGCACGCATAGCGAAAACAGCATTCTCCAGTATTGCGCGTTTCTGTTCGAGATCCGGATATGTCACCATGCCTCCGTCTGTCACAACGAGCATCTTGTGATACGCAGGCACATCAAGAAAACCGACATGGGTGATCAGCCGCCCCGTCAAGAGTCCGTATTCCTTGTTGACGACTTGTTTGAGCAGTAAGGCCGTGTCGATATTCCCCTTTAACAACATATCCAACTCCCGTCCACGGACACGCTGTACAGCGATCTTTGCCGCCTCCTCGGGTAACTCGACGACTAGATACGCATCCTTGCGCTCTTGAAGAACAGACAATCCTTTGAGCACTTCACGGCGCGATTCGTCAAAGAAAAAGAAAGGGTCGACAAGCCCCATCTCTTCCGCTTTTAAAGCCGCCCTCACCGTCCCCTCATCGGGACAGACGACAGCACAGCGCTTCTTTTCGGGACGACCCGTCACGCGGTTCACAATGTTTTGAAAGCGCTTACCCATACTCTCCTCGATTCCGTCTTATTGTTAAATGACTCTTCTGTTTATAGATTACCAGACATTCCGCATGTTGAGAGCGCCACAGCGTATCTTTGACTTTGAACGTGAACGCAACGGTACAAGTTCGCTATAATAAGTGGTGTTTAAGAAATTAATGAGATGAAAAAGGGAGGATTTTGAATTATGAACCCGGTATTAAAAACCATTCAAGAGAGAAGCAGCATTCGCCGCTACAAAGATACACCGCTCACAGAAGAAGAACTATTCCTGCTGAAAGACGCCGTTCTCGCCGCGCCGACAGCACGGAACTTACAAGGACTTCGCTACTACTTCATTACGGATCGTTCAATTATCAAGCAAATCGATCAACGTATCATGCACCACGCAAGTGATGAGATGCGTGCCAGTCAGAAAAAACGCGGTTCCGAGAGTTTCTTCTACGATGCGCCGCTCGGAGTCATCATCACGGCGGGCGACCAGATGTGGCCTGGTGAAGATGCTGGTATCGCCGTGGGAATCCTCTCCATTGCTGCGCAATCGATGGGACTCGGTAACGTCATCCTCGGACTTCCCTTCATGGCTTTCCAAGAGGACGACCCTGAAAACTGCGGCAAATTACTTGGATTTGAAGAAGGTGAGAAATTCCGCATCGCGATCGCGATTGGACACCCCGACACGGAAAAAGCTCCACATAAAAAGAATTTTGACCTGATCAAAGATTTCTAGATTGTCCGCATAATCATAAGCGCGTAGGCGGCCTCGCCTTGTTGACGTTTTACCGAAAAGGGGCTGTCTCAAAACCGCTCATTAAGAGCAATGATGAGATAAGCCCCCCTTTTGGGTCGCGCTATTTACCCCGAAGCCCCAGCCATGTACAATTTTGCAGTTAATATCGCTATTTTGGACTTTGCGTCGACACCCATGTGCAATTTTGCAGTTAATATCGCTATTTTGGACTTTGCGTCGACACCCATGTACAGTTTTGCAGTTAATATCGATTTTCTGGACTTTACGTTCTCAGTTTCTAAAAAAGGAAAGAGGTTATCTCCAATCCCGCTACTTTTTAGCGGTTTTGAGACAACCCCTTTCAGGTTTTACGTGGTCAATCAATCAAGACTATTTCATTAGAAGAACTCTGCGGCAAAAAGTCTGTGCCCCGCTCTGATGACGTCCGTTTTCACTTGTTCCATCATCGTGTACACCCCTTGCGAGGGAGAGTACGTTATCGATTCGCAAGCGATTCCTCAAGCGAGATTTGCCCCGCGTATTCAGAAACCTGAACCTCCGGCAGGAGGTATTCTCGACGATAGTGAGCGACCATCTGCAGGAAATCCTCACTTGTTTCAAGTGTTCTTAAGAAAATGTGGTGATCCAGACTCTCATGCGAAAGCTCGATCATACAGACGGCGAGATTCGAGCAGTGGTCGGCAATTCTCTCCATGCCTGTCAGAATATCGTTGAAAATAAACCCGAGCTCAAGTGTACAGAATCCGTCCTGCAGTCTTTTGACATGACGTGCGCGCAACTCGTCGTTCAAACCGTCGATGACTTCTTCCAGAGGCTCTACACGTGCGGCAAGCTCGAGATCATCATCGCGGAACGCCTGAACCGTCATATCGAGCAAATCTTGCAGGGCACGCTCCTTAACGGCGAGCTCATTTAGCGCAGCGTCGGAAAAAGTAATTTTCTTGTCATACATTTCTTTCGCCGAGAGCGCGATGCTGTACGCGTGGTCCGATATCCTCTCAAAGTCTCCGATGCTCTGCATCATCTGTGTCAAGGTTCGGCTATCCTTATCCGTCAATTGCCGTGCGCTGATCTGAACCATGTACGTCCCGAGGTGGTCTTCGTAATCATCGATGAGCACCTCAAGGTCGCGACTTTCCTGATAGCGCTGTGCGTCGAAAGAATAAAGCAGGTCGATCGAAATTTCGTAATGGTGTTTGACGAGTTCCGCCATCTGAGAGGCAACTTGGCGGCTCTGCGCAACGGCCAGCCCGGGCGATTCGAGGAAACGCGCTTCCAACGCACCGAAGACATTCTCCGTTTCAGGCACTTCTTCCCCCCGCTTGCCGTCAGGCAGAATCCACGTTACGAATCTCACGAGCTTATGGCGGAAAGGGAGGAGAAGTAAAGTGTTCGACGTATTGTAAAGCGTATTGACTATCGCGATGTTGACGGCCCCTAAACTCTTATCGAGAAACGCGAAGGGACGAAAGAGATTGATCGAGTAGAAAACCGCTATAAAGACGACACTGCCGATCACGTTGAAAAACAAGTGAATCAGTGCCGAGCGCCGAGCGTTCTTTGATGTGTTGATGCTCGATAACATGGCGGTGACACACGTACCGATGTTCTGTCCCAGAATAATCGGGATCGCCGACCCGTACGTGACGACTCCTGTGGCGGAAAGCGCCTGCAATATACCGATGGATGCAGAAGAACTCTGGATGACAGCCGTCAGAATGGCTCCGACAATCAGACCAAGAAAAGGATTTTTGAAGCGGATGAACAGTTCACAGAATTCAGGCGAGTCGGCGAGCGACACGACGGAATTACTCATTGCCTGCATTCCGAACATCAGCACGGCGAAACCGATCGCGATCTTGCTGATGTTTCGCTTTTTCTCGTCTTTGACGAACATGAGAACTCCGACGGCAAAAAAGGCGATCAGCGGAGCAAAAAAGGACGGTTTGAGCAAATCGAGATAAGTGCTGCCGGCGCCGAGTGTACCGAGCGTGAGAATCCACGCGGTCGTCGTCGTACCGATATTGGCACCCATAATGATCCCGACCGACTGTGAAAGCGAAAGTAATCCGGCGTTGACAAGCCCGACGACCATGACTGTCGTCGCCGAGGAAGATTGAATAATTGACGTGATGCCGGTTCCTACGAGAACAGCATTGACCGGATTCGATGTCACGCGCCCAAGCATGCTCTTAAGCTTGGAACCCGAGAGGAGCATCAATCCGTCACCCATCTCCTTCATTCCGAAGAGGAACAAAGCGAGTCCGCCGAGGAGGGTTGCAAAAGAAAAAATATCCATCGTTATCTAAATTATAAATCGTTCCGCAACGAGCCGTACGAACCGGGCCTGTCGTACCGCGTCAATTCGAGCGGGATGGACAGCGGATAGACCCAACCTAGACAATTATAGAGTCTTAGCCACCGTTCGTAAACAGTTATTTTGTTGTTAAAATATCGAATGCGCACAACGAATTGATTGGGACAATCCGACAAACGTAACGGTGATATACTGAACGCATGAC
>JAAZKT010000052.1 GCA_012799695.1 Clostridiaceae bacterium | reverse complement strand
TGCGTAACATTCCGTTATTGCCAATCTTTTGCGGCTAGGCTATCCTTTACTATAGTTTTCAATCGATCGGTAGAGAATCGTCCATGCCGACGGTTGGATTCTTATTTGGAGCCCTGCGGACGGACGCCAAAAAAATATAGAAAAGGAGAAACTGATATGCCGGACGAAGCAAAACGACAAGATCTTCCCTTAGAAGATAAGAAAGAACAGGTCGTGATGACGACGACAGCCGATGGCGAAGCACAAGATCAGGATATGCATGCATTCTGGCATAGCAGCTCTCACCTACTTGCGCATGCAGTCAAGCGACTTTTTCCCGAGACGAAGCTGGCGATCGGACCTGCGATTGAAAACGGCTTCTACTACGATTTCGATCGCGAAGGCGGATTCACGACGGACGATCTCCCCGCTATCGAAGAAGAGATGAAGAAAATCGTCAAAGCGAATTATAAGATTGAGCGCTTCACATTGCCTCGTGAAGAAGCCATCGAGTACGTTAAGCAGCAAGACGAACCTTACAAGCTAGAGATGATATTGGCATTGCCGGAAGACGAAGAAATTTCCTTTTATAGGCAGGATGATTTTACCGATCTCTGCGCGGGACCTCATATTCGATACACGAAACAGATCAAAGCTTTCAAGCTTCTCAGCGTTTCCGGCGCTTACTGGCACGGCGATGAAAAGAATAAGATGCTGACGCGTATTTACGGCGTCTCGTACCCGAAAAAAGAGGAACTCGATCGTTACCTCACTTTACTGGAAGAGGCGAAACTACGCGACCACCGCAAATTGGGACGGGAACTTGAGCTGTTCATGACATCCGAGGCGGGTCCCGGTTTTCCGTTTTTCTTGCCAAAAGGCATGGTGTTGCGCGAGTTGCTCGTCGATTATTGGAAAGAACTCCACCGCGAAGCAGGATATGTACTCGTCTCCACACCGATGATTCTCGCACGCTCTCTTTGGGAAGAGTCGGGCCATTGGGATCACTACAAAGACAATATGTATACAGTCGAGATCGATGAACAGGACTATGCCGTCAAGCCCATGAACTGTCCCGGCGGTATGCTCATCTTCAAGAATAAACCGCATTCTTACCGCGATCTCCCCTTGCGCATGGGCGAGCTCGGCCTTGTCCATCGCCACGAAAAATCGGGGACCCTACACGGACTCATGCGCGTACGCGCCTTTACGCAAGACGACGCGCATCTTTTCATGACGCCCGATCAGATTGAAGATGAAGTCAGCGGCATCATCCGGTTGATCGATCGTATCTACCGGTCCTTCGGTTTCCGTTACCGCGTGGAACTTTCAACGAGACCGGAAAACTCCATGGGAGACGTCGAAGACTGGAATCGTGCAGAAAGCGTGCTACAGAAAGTCTTGGAAGATCTCGGCACCGATTACCGCATCAACCCCGGAGACGGCGCATTCTATGGTCCCAAGATCGATTTTCATATTGAGGACGCGATCGGTCGCGGATGGCAGTGCGGCACAATCCAGCTCGATTTTCAGATGCCGCAACGATTCGATCTCGAATATACGGGCCCTGACGGCGCAAAACATCGCCCGATTGTCGTCCATCGGACGGCATTGGGTGCGCTTGAGCGCTTCATAGCGATTCTGATCGAGCATTACGGAGGCAAGTTCCCATTCTGGCTATCACCGGAGCAGGTGCGTGTCCTCTCTATTTCACAGCAAAATTCAAATTACGCTGAAGAAGTAGTTGTGCGACTGAGGCATGAAGGCTTCCGTGCGGAACTCGACGTACGCGATGAAAAAATCGGATACAAGATCCGCGAGGCACAACTCGCGAAAATCCCCTACATGCTCGTTGTGGGCGATCGCGAAGCGGAGGAAAAGACATTGTCCGTTCGTAGCCGCGATGAAGGAAACATCGGCTCATTAGATGTTGAAGCATTTGTCGAGAAGGTTCATGAGCTGAATACGACGAGATACGACGCAGCAGCCATTGAAGAACGCGTCTGAAACGGCAATCA
>JAAZKT010000120.1 GCA_012799695.1 Clostridiaceae bacterium | reverse complement strand
GCAACTCGCTGCCTAGCAGCATGGAACAAGCCAAATTTTTAGTTCAGGGGGGTACCCCCCTGAACTAAAACAACAACTACGACTTACATCTAGGAGTCCAAAGTTGCGAACATTACTTGACAGTACTCGAAACATTCCGCGAACACCAAGGTCTCGTCTTTTTACTGAATTATTTGAAGTATAAAAACGGATTTGGCGATACATATGATTTGCGAAAAGACTTTTATGGTTTTTACCCAAATGAAGAAAAGAGAGGCTATAAGATAAAGCCATTGCCAACGGACTATGATGGCTATGACATGATCTATTTGGCGGATACTTATGGCGTTTACGAAAAAGATTTTCCGTGGGTAGAAAAAGAGCGAGAAGGGTCACGCTCACCCCTTGTCTATGGAGGGTTGGATGAGCAAGAGTGGCTAAATATTCATAATAGGTTGGAGAAGGATGAAAAGAGCCTGTTTATTGCGGAATACAATGCATTTGCTTCGCCGACCGGGATAGAAGTGATGGAAAGCGTCACAGCTTTTTTGGGTGTTGATTGGGATGGATGGGTCGGAAGATATTTTGATGAATTGGATTACAATATCAACTTAGAAATTCCACAGTGGGTCATAGATGAGTTCGGGGAGTCATGGCAATATAGCGGTTCCGGGTTTCTTTTGGTTAACGATTTTACTTCTGAAATCCTTGTTTTAGAGGGGACTAAGCATGTTTTAGATAAAGGGATTAATCTCACCTTTACCAAAGAGGGAGAAGACTTTTTCGGACTCGAAAAAAGTCCAAACTACCACTATTGGTTTGATATCGTAACCCCTGAACGAGGGTCAACCGCGTTGGCATACTACAATTGGAATTTAACTGATAGCGGGAAGGAGTTTCTGGAAGAAAACGGGATTCCCACTGAGTTTGCAGCTGTTATTAAGAATGAGCGGGGATCCTGCACCAGTTACTATTTTGCGGGCGATTACAACGATATAGGCGTAGTTCCACGCCTATACAAGTTCAGGGGATTACCGAAACTGTATAGTGTATTAGAAATTAATACGGACAGCGATTTTTACTGGTCGACGTATTTTCCTATGATGGATAAAATTCTGGAGACTTTTGTAAACCTTCCTTCGGAAGAAACGGCGAGTACGGAAACAAGTATAAGTACAGAGCCTGATGAGCCTGACGATAAGATTCGGTATTACTCCAGAATAAAGGATGACAGTTTCCAAATCTTAAGAGACGGTGAATGGGAGCCCATTACGATAAAGGGCGTCAATATCGGCATGGGTAAACCCGGTGTCTTCCCGGGTGAAGCTGCGATAACTGAAGAAGAATATTACCGTTGGTTTGAATATATCGGCGATATGAATGCCAACGTTATCCGCATCTATACTTTGCATGCCCCGGGGTTCTACAATGCTCTCCTTCGTTACAACGAAACCCACGATGAAAAATTGTATTTAATACACGGTGTTTGGATGAACGAAGAGATGTTGCTGAGCTCATACGATGCTTTTGAGGAAGACAATGTAGATGATTTCCAACAAGAGATGAAAAGAACCGTCGATGCGATACACGGGAATATAATTCTTGAAGAAAGACAGGGTCACGCATCCGGGTTTTATAGCTCAGATATTTCCCAGTATGTTATTGCGTATATTTTAGGCATCGAGTGGGATCCGTATATGGTGGAGAATACTAATGATTTTCACTCATCAGTTGGAGAATACAACGGCAATTATTTTGAGACGAAAGATGCAAAGCCCTTCGAACATTTTCTTGCGCAGCAGATGGATATCATAGCGGAATATGAGTTGGAAAACTACAACTCCATGAGGCCCATCAGCTTTAGCAATTGGCCGACAACAGATATATTGGAGCATCCATCCAATTTCCAGGACAGTGAGGATCGAGTCGGTGTGGATCCTAATGTCATATACATTAAAGGTGATTTGGAGCCAGTCGGGGAGTTTGCCTCTTATCACGTTTATCCGTATTACCCGGATTTCCTGAACTTTGAAGAGAAGTACCGAAACTATATTGACCATAGAGGCGAACATAACAATTATGCCGGCTATCTGAATCACTTAAACAGTGTTCATCGCCTTCCTATTTTGATCGCCGAGTTTGGCATACCGGCTTCGCGGGGTCTCGCTCACGAAAACCCCTTTGGCTGGAATCAGGGATTTGCTTCCGAAAAAGAACAGGGTGAGACTATATGTCGCCTTTATGAGGATATTTTGGAAGAGGATATGCTCGGAGGATTGCTCTTTGCGTGGCAAGATGAGTGGTTTAAGAGAACGTGGAATACGGTCGATTATGACAATCCGGATCGAAGACCGTTTTGGTCCAACGTTCAAACGAACGAACAACGTTTTGGGCTTCTATGTTTTGACAGGCATAAGATAAAGGTCGACGGCGATACGGAAGAATGGCAAACGGAACCTCTCTATAAGAAGGATCAGGGAGTCATGAAGGGCTTATATGTCGATCATGACGAAACTTACTTGTACATCAGATTAGACTACTCCAATGACGGCAACGGTTATCCTGTAATCTTGCTCGACGTCGTGCCCGATCAAGGAAACTTTTTTGTAGCGGAAAATGATTCTATTAAGTTTTCTAACGGAGTGGAATATTTAGTAACTCTGACCGAGGAAGAGCCTAGGATTATAATCGATCAGTACTATGACTTATTCGCATTTATGTGTGATTACTATGCTTACCATTCATTTGCGGTAGAGAAACCGTTGAATAATAGCGGGATATTCTCGCAAATCCACTATATTCTCAGCATGGAATATACGTCATATGATGGTGACATTCTTATGCCGTTCACCAGTTATGAAACCGGAAGGCTAAGAGAAGGGAATGCTAATCCCGAATCAAAGGATTACGATTCCTTGGCGGATTTTTACATGAGTGATGAGGGCATACTGGAATTGAGGATTCCTTGGCTGTTAATCCAGTCAAGAGATCCGAGCATGAAGGAGTTTATGGGAGATCTCTATAAGGACGGTATGGGAGCAAGCAAATTTGTCGATGAGATCTATATTGGCGCCCTGTATGTGGATGATCAAGGCACTGTTTTGGATTCATTCCTGAGCATGAAAGACGGCGTCTTAAGTGCTTTGAGCGCCTATTCTTGGGAAAACTGGGAAATGCCTGAATATACGGAACGGCTGAAACAATCCTACTATATCGTCCAAGATTTTTTCAAAGATTATTAAAGAGAAGACGGTTCGTTGATTTGATCTTATAACCTTGTGGTGCGACGTCCGGGCGACCTTGCCCAGTTGTCACACCACGATGGAATCCGATTTAAATATAAGGAAACGGTGCTGTCGCTCGTGTAGCGACAGCACCGTTCATTTACAGCCCTACGCTGATGTAAGTTTCTAGGGCTGATTGACGATACCGACAAAGAGGGGCAGACCGTCGTGTCCCTGTACGACAAAGAGGAAGGGTCGATCCAAGATGAAGTCAACGATTTCATCAGGAGGTGCTCCCATGCCAAAGAGGCTGAGCGTATACGCGGCTCCGGTAACACCCTTTTCGTCGATCATGACGCGAGCTGCGTGCGTTACATCTGACACATAGAGCCCGGCGTTTTTCGAGATGGGTGAAAAATCCGCCGCGGCGGTGAATGCCGCTTTGATGCCCAAGTCTTGTAAGGTCTTTTCCAGCTTAATTTCACCCATGACATCAAACTTTGGCACCTTGAAATTCACGATGAGGTACTTTTGGTTTTCGTAGGTCAAGCTATTCTGCAAAATAGCGTTGACTTGGGGATCGTCCAAGAGTTCATCTACGCTGATGCCCTCATCAGGTAGGAAGAACCACATGCTTCCGGCGTTAATCAGATGCTTACCCACAGCCGAAAACTTGTTACCCCAGTAATAATCATTGCTGCCTGAGTCAGACATAAAGTCTGTTTCTACGGCGCCGGTTAGCGTATTGAACGTACCCTTAGCAGTATTGCTCTCATCAAATTCATCATCCCACTTAGCGCGGAAAAGGATGGTGGATGCCAAAGCCATGAGCGTGTCCTCTTCGAAACCGGCTTTGTCGACGCTTGATTCCAACAGATTGTCCGTCTGCTCATTTAGCCACTTTTGCAGTCGCTCCGTCATAGCGGTACTCCGCATATCGCCTTTGAATGCGGCTGTTTTGTATGTGTTTTGCAGAACCTGCATGGCATCTTTTTTGACAGCCAGTGACTTGTCAAGCCAGATGGAGTTGGCAAGAAGGCTCGTCGTTTGGCCGTCATCGAGATAGTGTGCATTCCAGAGTGATTCCGCTTTTTTGCGAAGCTCCTCTATTGTGTCAACACCCAGAACCTGCAAGAGTTCCGTCCGCGTGTCACCGCCACTTGTTTCTGCCAACAAACTCAGGGCCATGTAAACATTGATCGGCGAATAGATGCGGTTTTCACCATTGCCTTTGAGAAGTAGCCGGTTCGCCTCTCGTGCCAGAGCCATGACCCCGTCCTTGTAGTCCTCGGGCTGATTTCGCTGTTTTAGCAGATCAGCATACCAAGCATCATTAGCCTTATCGAATGCTTCTTGGTCGCTTGCCGAGCCGGATAACATGTCTTCAGAGGGACATTTGTGCATGATGGGGTATTCCGGCATGGCCAAGGCGACAACACCTGATGCCGGAGAATTACCGGGTCGCCGGATGACTTGGATCACAATAAAACTAGTCACGATGATAGCCACGGCGGCCGCTATGGCTCCGACTCTAAACCGGAGTGTGGGTCTCTTTTTCCTGCGCGCACGGGCGGTTTCCGTAATAACGTGATCGTCCAGCTGTCCTATAGCATCTTGTAAATCTTCAATCTTCATAAAACCAACCTTCTTTCACAAGTTCTTCTTTCAATTTGATTCTGGTGCGGTGGAGCATGGTCTTGATGCCACCCTCGCTGCGTCCGAACATACGGGCGATGTCGCCGATCGTGTCGCAGTAAAAATAGCGGCAGACAAAGACTTGACGCACCACACTGCGCTCTCCGGCAAGAAACTTGGAGATCGTTGCCGCCAGCTCGTTGAGTTCGACTGTGTCCGTGATCTTCTCGCTGCCCGCTATGACATCCGCCAGTTCATCCAACGGCAGAACGTAGTCGCCGCCACCCCGTTTCAGACTCTTGCGCTGTCGCCACCGGTCGATGGCATACCCTCGCGTGATTTTTGCCAAAAATGTCAGTAAAACGGGAGGCCTGTAGGGCGGAATCTTCTGCCAAGCGCTGAAGTATGTATCGTTGACACACTCTTCACTTTCTTCAACATTTTGTAAAATATTATTGGCGACCGTGAAGAGATAGGAGCCATAGCGGGCTTCTACATCCGCCAGTACATCTTCATCGCGATCAAAGAACCGCTGCACCAGAGCGCCGTCCATTGAGTTTTCTTGCATAGGTAGATATCTTCCTCTCACCCTATATACCGTAAAGTAAGGAACAACGGTTTCAGTTGGCTTCTAATGTCAGAATAACAGTTATTGGTTATGGGTCGTAGCGAGCGTCTTTTCGATTCGCTCGCTCGAACGAAGGGCAGTACCGATGAGCAATTTTTCAATTTAATTTGAAATATTGGATATGCGCCTGCCGCCCGTGTGCAATTTTTCAACTTAATTCGATTTTCCGGATTATGTGCCCGGAACCGAGTTTTTCAATTTAATTCGAAATATTGGATATGCGCCTGCCACCCGTGTACAGTTTTTCAACTTAAATCGATTTTTTGGACTTTACGCTCTCGATTCACTGAAAAGAAAGGGGCTTTCTCATTTTTGAGATAGCCCCTTCGCCACCAAAGAGATGTTTGTTTTGATCAGAGTGAATTGGACAGATCGCGGGAGAATTTTTCTGTGAGTTTTTCCTGCCAGTCGGATAAGGGAGCGAGTTTGCCGAGGAAAAAACGCAGAATCTTCGGTTCATGCTCGAAACACAAGCCGCCGATCAGATCGCGATTCTCGTAGAGCCATGTCACGCGGTCGATCGCGTAGTCGATCTGGCTCATTGTAAAGACGCGGCGCGGCATGGCGAGGCGTAAAAGCTCCATTTCTGCCAATGTTTCGTTGCCGTCGGCATCTCTGCTCTCACTGAGTGTACCGCGCTCCATCCCGCGGATACCACCGGCGATGTAGGTGGCAACAGCGAGCGCTGCGGCGGGGTACTGCTCTTGCGGGATATGCGGTACGAAGCGGGAGGCATCGAGATGGCAACCGAGTCCGCCCGCTGGTGTCACGACCGGGACGCCGCGCTTTTCGAGTTCTGCGACCATGTAGGCGATGAATTCCGGGCCCTGCGAAATCACGGAGAGATCCATCGTCTCTTCGAGTCCGACGGCAATCGCCTCGATCTCGCGGACCGACATGCCGCCGTAGGTGAGGAAACCCTCGTTTAACACAATCAGCTCTTTGAGCGGATCGACGAGTTCGCTCTCCCTCATACAGATGCCGCCGCCGCGCGCGAAGCCGAGTTTCCTCGCCGAGAAGTAAATGATGTCGCACTGATCGCAAACCGCCCGCATGATCTCCCGTATCGAAAGGTCTTTGCATTCCTCGTCTCTCATCTTCAAAAAGTAGAGGTTGTCCTGAAGAAGCGATGCGTCCATGACGAGAGGAACGTCATGTTTCCGACAGATCGCAGAAGTCTCCTTCAGGTTGTCAAATGAAAACGGTTGTCCGCCGATCAAGTTCGTCCCGGCTTCGACGCGGACAAACGGCACCCGACCTTTGTATTTTTCCAATAGCTTTGCCAGCGCTTTGGTGTCGAGATCACCCTTAAACGGGTTGTTGCTTTGGCACACGAGTCCTTCCGGCAAAAGAAGTTCGACGACTTCACCACCACAACGCACAATGTGCGCTTTCGACGTCGTAAAGTGGTAGTTCATCGGGACGATATCACCCGGTTTCACGAGCAGGTCGGCGATCACCTTTTCGCAGCCGCGACCCTGGTGAGCCGGCAGAAAGTGATCCATACCGAAAATATCGCGCACGGTCCTCTCAAGTCGGAAAAAGGACTCGCTACCGGCGTAGGCGTCGTCCGCCTGCATCATCGCCGCCTGTTGGCGGTCGCTCATGGCGTTGACGCCGCTGTCGCTCAGCATGTCAAGAAAAATGTCCTTGTTGCGGAGAAGATAGAGATTGTTCGATGCTTCCTTGATGCGGACGAGCCGCTCTTCGACCGGGAGCAGGTTCAACTTCTGCACGATCCGCACCTTATGGCGTTCGAGCGGGATTTTTCTCCCATCGAAAAATGAGATTGTTTCCATACTTTCGTTCCTCCTTTGTGCTTTGCGATGCCTTTTGGCAACTCGCATGTTCCGGCTTCCTTGGAGCCGGTGAGCCCGGGGGACGAAAGGTAATAAAAAGCGTCCACCCCGACAATGTTGTCGAGAGGACGTCTGTCAACGTGATACCACCTCTCTTCGCCTTTACCTCACAGCAAAAGCCTCTGCCAGTACGCCGATCGCTCACAGCGAAGACCAAAGTGGTCGTCTTCGCTAAACCGGTTATACCGCTGCGCTGTCACGGGCGCTCCCGTCGCCTCCTACCTCCGATCGTACGGTCTCAGGACGCTGCTCTCGGAATGTATTCATCTCACCGTCCGCTTTCTGCCTCGCACCATCCGGCATATCTCTGTAAGCTTTCAATGAAACTACTTGTTTCCGGTCATCGCATTTATGACGATCACGATACCACAAAAAAATTCATTTGCCTAGATGTGAAACTATTT
>JAAZKT010000121.1 GCA_012799695.1 Clostridiaceae bacterium | reverse complement strand
CGTTTAAAGCCTATTCCAAAGGAATGCGTCGTAAACTGACCATTGCAGCGGCGCTCATCCATTCTCCTAAAGTTCTTTTTCTGGATGAACCGACAACAGGCATCGATGTGGAGAGTTCCCGACAAATCCGCGACATGATCGTGGAACTGAAAAAGAAGGGAACCACCATCTTCCTTACTACCCACTATATCGAGGAGGCAGAGCGCATCTGCGACAGGATCGCTTTTATCGCGGAGGGTCAAATTGTCGCATCAGGTACTGTGCCCCAATTGATGGAAAGCATTTCCCATGGGCATACGATTCAGTTTGTGACGGATAAAAACAGTGAACGCTTAGCCGCGGAACTTCAAGCCCGTTTTAAAGAGAGCGACGTCACAATCCGCCCTGATCATTCCCTGGTCATGGTATCGGAGCAACGCATTCCATTATTCCCGGTCATGGAGTTTTTTCATGACAAAGACGTTGAAGTGTACGAAGCACGAGAGCTGCGTCCCTCCTTGGAGGATGTCTTCGTCAAGCTGACCGGCATTGAATCTTCTGTGCTGAAGAAAGACAAGGAAAAAGGAGATCGCCCATGAAAAGCTGGATTGCGTTTTGGAATATATTGAAAAAAGATATAAAAAATTATTACCTCAAACCGCCGAACATCAGTTGGGGCATCATTTTCCCCCTTTCATGGACACTCATGCAGCTCGTGCGCTCTCCCGGCGGGAGTATCCTAGAATTGCTTCCCGGTCTGATTTCGATGAGCGTTTTGTTCGGTACCACCTCTATGCTCGCTGTAACAATCACCTTTGAGCGGAGCGGGAGGTCTTTTGATCGATTGCTGCTGGCACCTATAAGTCTCAACCTTATGGTACTCGCAAAAATTGCGGGAACCATCCTGTTCGGCATGTTCAACGCATGTGTCCCGATCCTTTTCGCAAGTTTCTTTGTCGATTTGAGCGCGGTAAACTGGGGTCTGCTACTGCTTGCTGTTTTGATGATTGCCATCACGTCGGCATTAATGGGGCTATTGATTGCGGTGTCGGCGAAGCAGGTTTTTGAAGCGCAGACCTTTTCAAACTTTTTCCGCTTCCCCATGCTTTTTCTCTGCGGACTGTTTATACCGATTTCAAGCTTGCCATTTGTTCTGCGTCCTGTTTCGTTTTGTCTGCCGCTCACTTATGGAACCGATATTTTGAGAGGTACGATTGTGAGAGCAAATATCCTCTCTCCGTTACTTTCTTTTGGGATGTTGCTGTTCTTTTCGGTAGCGCTATTTCTAATCTGCCGACACAATATCAACCGTAAATGGATCTTGTAAGAGATGGATCTAGGTATTGATCAGAATAAAAGATAACACAATGTGATTATGTGTAGAGTTGATGTATCTAGGTTCTTGGTGACAGAAAAAAAGTGTTTCTATTCATAAGTTTATCTTAGTTTCGTGTTGTATGATGCGATGAAGGAAGATTGTTGAAACTTCGTGTCCAAATACAATTCATTTGCAAGGAGGTGTATTTGTGAAGTTGCTATACGCTGAAGACGAACCGGCGCTTTCTGAAGCAGTTGTTGATTATCTTACATATCACAAATATATAGTCGATGCCGTATATGACGGCGCTTCAGCTTACAATTACGCCATATCGGGTGATTACGACGGCATCATTCTTGACATCATGATGCCAAAACGGAATGGCTTGGAAGTGCTTTCTGAGTTGCGCCGAAACGGATGCAGAACGCCGGTACTTCTGTTGACGGCTAAAACACAAGTCGAGGATCGCATTCATGGTTTAGATGCCGGTGCGGATGATTATCTCCCTAAGCCCTTTGACATGGGTGAACTGCTTGCCAGAATTCGCGCTATGCTGCGGCGGCGGGAAGAATACCATCCTGATTTAGTACGCTTTGGTGATTTGACGTTAGATATGCGCTCGGGAGAGATCAGTGTGGGAGAGATGTCATTTCAACTGCCAAAGCAGGAATACCGTCTTATGGAACAGCTTATGCTGAATCATACAATGTATCTCTCAACGGAGGACTTGCTTGTAAAGGCGTGGGGTTATAATACGGAAACCGACATCAACAGTGTTTGGTTATACATCTCTTATTTGCGCAAGCGACTTTCTGCGATGAATTCCAAGGTAGAGATAATCTCAAAACGGAATATCGGGTATAAATTGGAATCGCATTCATGACGAAGATATTAAAAAAGCGATTTATTATCTTCACAATGACGGCAGTTACCTGTCTTCTGGTTTTCATTGTTCTTACAATCAACGGACTTAATTGGATGATGCTGGATCGGCAGTCTGACATGATCATGAAGATGCTTGTAAGTTCTGACGGCGCCTTCCACAAAATGGTTTTTAATCGACCGCCCCCTTTCTCGCGCCCGCTAGATATGGACAGGATGCGTTCCTCACGTTTTTTTATTGTACGAAGTGATCTTGACGGCAATATCAGGGATATCAATACTGACCAAATTTTCTCAATCGATATCGAGACGGCAAAAAGCTACGCATCAACAGTTTCGAAAACAGGCAGAGAATCCGGAAGAATCAAAGGGTACAAATATTTTGTAAAAGAGATTGGTCCGGAAAGTTTGACGTTCTTTCTGGACACATCAGAACAGAATGATAGTTTTAATATAGTACTATTCGTTTCAATTGCGATTGCAGGACTCTGCTGGTTAATCCTTCTGGTCATTGTTATTTTGCTTTCGGGCAAGGTTATTCGTCCTGTTCTTGTGGGTATTGAGAAGCAAAAACAGTTCATTACCAATGCCGGACATGAGATGAAAACGCCGCTGTGTATCATCCAGTCAAACAACGACACGATGGCATTGATACACGGTGAGAATAAATACAATGTGCATATTCGCGCGCAGACGAAAAGACTGAATGCTTTGATGTCAAACCTTCTGCTCCTTGCTAAACTTGATGAAGATATCCCGCTGCCGACGGAGTCGGTTAATATCAGTGAGGTTACAAGCGAACTCTTACCTGCGTATCAGGATGTTGCCGCGATTCGCAACCAACAGTTTCACGTCGAGATTGAGCCCGATATTGTACTCATGATCAACAAGGACAGCTTTCGACAACTGGTGACGATTCTTCTGGATAACGCAGTCAAGTACACGCCTGACAATGGAAGTATTTCTTTGACATTATCCAAACGCGGCAAACACATTCAAATCACCCAAGAAAATACTTGCGATCCATCCCTTGAGATTGATCCCGAGAGATTGTTTGAACGATTTTACCGGGGAGATTCTGCACGGACACAGAGTGCGGAATTTTCCGGATATGGCATCGGATTATCCGCTGCACGAGCTATTTGCGAGAAATTCAGCGGAAAGCTGACTGCTGAATATACCCCCGCTGAAAACATCCGTTTTATTGTCAGTTTCTAGAATTCAATTTAACAATCGTAAACCTTCGCGCGTTCGTCTTTTTCGAGAAGGTTTTTCTTATGTAATTCATAGGTTCGTTTTTTATAGTAATGGCATTGGAAGGAGTTGATGCCATTGCAATTCAGACATGAAGTAAAACATGAAATCAGCCTACACGATATGCTGATCCTCCGTCAAAGATTGTGTGCAGTGATGAAACCGGATGTTCATGCCGTGAATGGACAGTATGAAGTCCGCAGTTTGTATTTTGATAGTCTTGCGGATAAATCACTTAGGGAAAAGCTGGACGGCGTGAATATTCGTGAAAAATACCGGATACGTCTGTACAACAATGACACGTCCATGATCGTACTGCAACGTAAATTCAAACATGGCGATCTTGGTTGTAAAAACTCAGCAGTTATAACCCCGGAGCAGGCACAAGCGATTGCGGATGGTGAGTTAGGCTGGATGTTGGACAGCGTGAACGAGATGATCCGCTGCCTTTATTCACGCATGGTCAGCGAAGGGCTGAAAGCAAAAGTCATCGTGGATTATACGCGCGAACCCTTCGTTTTTGATCCCGGCAATGTAAGAGTAACACTGGATTACAACATCCGCACCGGGATGAGATGCACGGATTTCTTAAATCCTTCTTGTGTGACGATCCCTATCAAAGATTCCCCATGCATTCTTGAAGTAAAGTGGGACAACTATCTGCCCTCTGTCATTCGAGACGCAATACAGCTTGACGGCAGGAGAAGCGCGGCTTTCTCAAAATACGCCGCTTCACGTATGTACGATTAACAACACATTAAAAAGGAGATTTTTCTAATGAGTTTCAAAGATATTTTTAAGTCCAGTTTTCTGGAAAACGTAACGTCCATCAGCATCCTCGATATGCTGCTGACCATTGTGCTGTCCTTCGGCATCGGTCTGTTTATTTTCCTCATTTACAAGAAGACATACCGCGGTGTGATGTATTCATCCGGCTTCGGCACTACATTGATCGCTCTGACGATGATCACCTCTATCGTCATTCTTGCCGTAACCTCCAACGTGGTTCTCTCACTTGGCATGGTAGGTGCGCTCTCGATCGTTCGATTCCGCACTGCCATCAAAGATCCGTTGGACATTGCGTTTTTGTTCTGGGCTATTGGAGCGGGCATTATTCTTGCTGCCGGTATGATTCCTCTGGCGATTATCGGCAGCATCTCCATCGGGTTGATCTTACTTGTATTTGTCAATAAAAAGTCGAACACTCATCCTTACATGCTTGTACTGAATTGTGTCAATCACGAAACGGAAGTTAAAGTAAAGGATTTCCTTGCAAAAAGCGTCATCCGAAGCACGGTTAAGAGCAAAACCGCTGTTAAAGGTGCGATCGAATTGAATATCGAAGTTCGTCTAAAGGAGGATGATACCGACTTTATAAACATTCTCTCTGAAATGCCCGGTGTCAATAGCGCAGTGCTTGTCTCCTATAACGGTGATTACATGGGGTGAAGCGATGTCAGGCAGCAAACATTTTGACACAATAGCTTGGATTGTCTCGATACTGATAGTAGCAATTGCCATCTTGTTTATGGATCAGGGAGCTGCATTGGGCATCGAAACGATGACACGCGCAATGGGATATGAAAACCGTTTGTTTGACAATACACGTGTTCATACCATTGATATTGTCATGAATAACTGGGATGAGTTCATCGCTGACGCCACGAGTGAGGATTACTATCTGGCAAACGTTGTCATTGACGGTGAAGCATATAAAAACATAGGTATTCGCGGGAAAGGTAATACCTCGCTTTCCAGTGTGGCGTCTATGAACAGTGAACGATACAGTTTCAAAATCGAATTTGACCACTATGACAGCACCCTTACCTATTATGGGCTTGATAAGCTGAATCTGAATAATATGATTCATGACACGACGATGATGAAGGACTATCTGACTTACACCATGATGAATGAGTTTAATGTCAACGCTCCGTTGTGCAGCTTTGTGTATATTTCAGTCAATGGTGAGGATTGGGGACTATATCTTGCGGTAGAAGGCGTTGAAGAGTCCTTTCTTGAGCGGAATTACGGTTCAAACTACGGTGCGTTGTACAAGCCTGACAGTATGGACTTCGGTGGCGGTCGCGGATTCGGTAAGGATTTCGATATAAATGATTTTTTCAATCGTGACAAATCGACTGAAAGGTCTGATCATTTTGATCTAGGAAATAAGATGTCAGAGATGCCCAATATGCCAAATGTGCCCGGAGGCTTTATCCCTGACAGAGAAAAAATGCAGGGTGGAAAAGGCGGTTTTGGCAGAGGGATGGGCTCGTCCGATGTTAAACTTCAGTACATTGACGACAATATTGACAGTTACCCTAACATCTGGAACAACGCCAAGACCGACATCAACAAGGCTGATCAGATACGTCTGATTGAATCATTGAAAAGGCTGACCCAGGGCGAAGAGATTGAATCGGTCGTCGATATTGATCAGGTTATTCGATTTTTTGTCGTACATAACTACGTCTGCAATGGAGATAGTTACACCGGATCCATGATTCATAATTATTATCTGTATGAGAAAAATGGGCAGATGACCATGATTCCTTGGGATTATAATCTGGCATTCGGCACTTTTCAGGGCGGTAACGCACAGAGCACGGTCAATACGCCCATCGATTCTCCTATCTCCGGCGCTTCATCCGATGACCGTCCTATGTGGAACTGGATCGTTGCAAATGAGAAATACACGGAACTCTACCATCAGTCATTCGAGGAGTTTTTGAATTCTGTGGATATCATGAGCAGTATCGATAACGCTTATTCGTTAATAAAATCCTATGTGGGAAAAGATCCGACAGCATTTTATGACTATAGCGAATTTGAAGCCGGTGTAGAAACTTTGCGACAGTTCTGTGCACTGCGAACAGAAAGCATACGTGCCCAGATTGTAAACGATAAGACAAGTGAAAACATGAATTATGCCGATGCGTCCGGTCTCACGCTGTCCAAAATGGGTTCTATGGGAAGGGGAGGCGACATGCCGGAAATGCCCGGAATTCCT
>JAAZKT010000051.1 GCA_012799695.1 Clostridiaceae bacterium | reverse complement strand
TTTCAAATACAACAGCCATCGAGTTACGCCTCTCAATACACGATTTTTCAAGCACTCACATGAAGAAGGTTACAAAAAGCGACACGCTATGTGAAATGAAGATAGATTTGCTGTACTATAATAGGAAAAGCCCTAATAGTTTTTAGATGAGGGATTGAATGAGGGAGAATCGTATTGATTTTAAATTCAATCTTCGAAAGCTCGTTTGTTCAACCTTCCTTCATGTGATCTAACGGATGGAGGATTTCTATGGAAGTCGGTAAATGTCACAAACGCGTTGATGCATTCGATAAGGTAACGGGGCGTGCCAAATATACGGATGATATGTGTCCAAAACATGCCTATGTTACCCGCATCTTGCACTCAACGATCGCACATGGGCGTGTCGTTAGCATTGATACGTCGGAAGCGGAAAAAATCGAGGGTGTCGTCAAAGTCCTAACATGTTTCGACGTCCCCGATAGACCGTTCCCGACAGCGGGACACCCTTGGACCAATGTTCCGGAACACCGAGATATCGCTGACAGAAAACTTCTCAACGAGCACGTCAGGCACTATGGTGACGAAGTCGCCGCTGTCGTCGCAGAAGATTATGTCGCCGCCGATCGTGCGATTCGAGCATTGAAAGTTGAGTACGAAGAATACCCCTTCGTGATCGATCCCATAGAAGCGGCCAAAGAGGGAGCGCCGCTTATTCATCCCGAGCTTCAGGACAATAACATCCTGGCGCACTCGGACATCAGGATCGGCAACTACCAAGAAGCGATCAAGGAACCCGGACTTATCAAAGTGGAAGGTTGGTATTACACGCCGACCGTGCAACACGCGCACATCGAAAACCACATCTGCTACGCCTATCAGGAGCAGGGCGGGCGCATGACGGTCGTCACGTCTACGCAGATCCCCCATATCGTAAGGCGTGTTGTGGCACAGGCGCTCGGTTGGTCATGGGGCAAGGTGCGTATCATCAAGCCTTACATCGGTGGAGGATTCGGCAACAAACAGGATGCGTTGTACGAACCGCTTTGCGCGTGGTTATCATTGCAAGTCGGCGGGCATCCCGTGAAACTCGATGTCAGCCGCGAGGAGACATTCGTCAATAATCGCGTGCGTCATGCGATGCCTTGTCACATCATCTCTTGGCTGCGACCGGACGGAACGTTCGCCGCGAGGAAATTCGAGTTATGGTCCGACCAAGGCGCGTATGCGTCACACGGCCATTCCGTTGCCGGAAAAGCGCTTGGCTCATTCCCACAGCTTTACCCGTGCGATAACATCGAGGCCGACGCTTGGACCGTCTATACGAACAAACCGACAGCCGGAGCGATGCGCGCATACGGAATGCCGCAGGCAACGTTCTTCGACGAAAGCCATGTCGAGGAGATTGTCATGAAACTGAATCTCGATCCGATAGAATTCAGAAGGAAAAACTCTATGCCCGTCGGTTATGTCGATGGTTTCTCAAAGAATGAGCTCTATCATGACAGCTATAACGATTGTTTGGATAAGGCGATGGAACTCATCGATTACGACAGAAAATTTGAGCTTTACAAGAATCAAACCGGACCTGTTCGCCGCGGTATCGGAACGTCACTTTTCTGGTATAACACGGCAGTATGGCCGATCAGCATTGAGACCTCGTCGTGCCGCATGATCTTGAACCAAGACGGTTCCATGCAGTTGATGACCGGTGAAACGGAAATCGGACAAGGTTGCGACACCGTCTTCGCACAAATGGCTGCCGACACCGTCGGTCTAAAAGTCGAGGACGTACACGTCTTTACGAATCAAGATACAGACGTCACTCCTTACGGTTCCGGCGCGTATGCGTCGCGTCAAACATACGTCGGCGGCTTCGCGATCAAGCAGACGGGTGAGTTATTGAAAAAGAAGATCTTGGGGCACGCTCACACCCTGACCCGTATGCCAGTCGATATTCTTGACATCGTCAAGGGAAACATCGTCAGAAAGACCGACAACAGAATTCTCATGCCACTCGGCGAACTGGCGACAAGAATTCTCTATGACTTCGAATTGAGTGAGCACATGGCCGCGGAGAGCACATATTCCGTCAAAAGCAACGCCTATTCCTTCGGAGTTTCGATCGCGGAAGTCGAGGTCGACATCCCCCTCTGTAAAGTAAAACTTCTCAACATCGTCAATGTCCATGACTGCGGCAATCTGATCAACCCCCCGCTCGCGGAAGCTCAAGTGCACGGCGGCATGAGTATGGGCATCGGATTCGGACTTTACGAAGAGCTGTTGGTCGATAAAAAGACGGGGCGTATACTCAACGACAATTTGCTCGATTACAAACTCTGCACAACGATGGACCACCCCGACCTCATGGTCGACTTTGCTGAGAACCCGGAACCGACGAGCCCCTTCGGAACGAAAGCGCTCGGCGAACCGCCGGCATGTTCTCCGGCACCTGCCATCAGGAACGCTATTCTCCATGCGACAGGCGTCGCCATCAATTCGCTGCCGATCAATCCGCATAAACTGTTTGCCGCGTTTACGGAAGCCGGACTTTTCGAAACGCTTTAGAGATTGGGAAAGAGACGATCACCGGAAGATTCCAGTCTACCGGGCGAACGGCACTTATTGTAGAAAGAAAGGATAAGCCCCCGAGTTGCCATCAGGCTGAAGGGAGTAGTGAGGAACCTATGTACGATATAAACCACATTTACGAAGCAAAGTCCGTAGAGGATGCCGTCAGGCTTCGAATGGAGCAACCGCAGGCGATAATCATTGCCGGCGGCTCCGATCTCCTGATCTCGATCAGAGCCGGCGACCTCGCCGGGTGCGACCTCATCAGCATCTATATGATCGATGAGCTCCGAGGCGTCTCTCTCGATGATGACGGGACAATTCGCATCGGCTCTCTAACGAGTTTTGCCGCGCTCACGAAGGACGAGATCATTCAAAAGCATATGCGCGTTCTCGGCGAAGCGGCCGATAAAGTCGGAGGTCCGCAAATCAGAAACATCGGCACCATCGGAGGCAACACGTGTAACGGCGTGACATCAGCCGACACAGCTTCCACCTTAATGGCGTACGACGCGATTATCGAGCTCACAGGCTCAGAGGGCAAGCGTCTCGTGCCGATTGAGGAATTCTATCTCGGCGCCAAAAGAGTCGACTTGCGCCCCGATGAGATTCAGACGGCAATACTCATCCGACCCGAAAGCTATCAAGGGTACGAAGGGTACTACTACAAATACGCCATGCGCAGTGCGATGGACATCGCGACGAGCGGATGCTCCGTCAACGTCAAGTTGAGCGAAGACAAGAAAACGATCGTCGATGCTCGCATCTGTTACGGCGTGGCGGGCCCGATTCCGATGCGTACGAGAAGCGCCGAACAGGCGATCAAAGGACTGCCCGTTTCGAAGGAAACAGTTGAGGCATTCGCTGCGGGTGCGCTGCAAGATGTCAATCCTCGAACGAGTTGGCGGGCGACAAAAGAATTCCGCCTTCATATTCAGGGCGAATTGGCGCGTCGCTGCCTGACTGAATCAATCAATCGCGCAGGAGGAATCTGGTCATGATCGAAAAACAATTCAAGACGATTAATTTCACACTGAACGGAAAACGAGTCAGCACATCCGTCGATGTGCGCGAATCGCTCTCCGATATGTTGCGCGACGATTTCGGTCTTACATCCGTCAAAAAGGGATGTGAAGTCGGAGAATGCGGCGCCTGTACCGTACTCGTCAACGGCGAGGTGTTTGCGTCCTGCATCTTCTTGGCGATCTGGGTAGACGGAAAAGACGTACTGACAGTTGAAGGGCTCGTCGATGTCGACGGCAACATTTCCGATATCCAACAGGCATTCATCGATGAGACTGCCGTGCAATGCGGTTTTTGCACGCCGGGCTTCATCATGTCGGCCGAGCACCTGCTACGAACGGGCAAACGTTATACACGCGATGAATTGCGCAAGGAGCTCGCGGGTAATATGTGTCGCTGCACCGGCTATCAAAATATTATCAACGCCGTGGAAAAAGCGATGAACGCCCGTTTGGCCAAAGCGGGGAAAGAATAACAACCGGTCGGCATCCCGGAGCGTCGACACTACGGAAACGAGTTCTTCCGCCGTCACTTTACAACTTATTACGAATAACGCGCACGGGGCGGTATTGTCGCTCCGTGCGCGTTTTTTGTGCGTTACTTCTAATTCAAAATTGAGTCTTTTCTCTAGATAGGGTCCACTGAACGAGTCTCAAACGCCTGATATTAGTGTCTTACAGGGTCATATTCGGTACAATAAGTGCAAGGGGAAAGGCCTAAAACCGCTGAAACCCTTGCACTTTGAAATTGGAGATTAGT
>JAAZKT010000050.1 GCA_012799695.1 Clostridiaceae bacterium | reverse complement strand
TCGACCGTCGTGATGCGATGCTTCACCTGCCAATGCCAGTCATTCCACTGCTCATCCGTCACATCATGAAAAATCTCCGCTTTTCTCTTTGCGCCTCTTTTATTGATGTATTTGTCTTCCGCTTTCATGTTCAGTTTCCCCTTCCTACACCTCACTGAGCCGGTAGCCGGTGTGACATCGCTCGAACCGATCCAAGACTACGGAACGGTCGGCTTCAATTCTCGCAATATGTCCTCAGGCGTACCTCGTCTCGAAAATGTGCCGCAGATTTTCACTTTCACGCAACACCTGCAATGAAAACTCAGCGTGATTTTTCGTGTAGCCGTTGCCGACGATCATGGTGACATCTTTGCCCACACCTTCAGCGCCGAGCGCAGCGCGCGTAAAACTCGTCGCCATACTGAAGAAGTAGACGAGTCCACCCTCTTTAGCGGGCAGAATGGACGACATCTCCGTTCCGTCAATGTTTACGACGTTGATAACAACGTCGTATTCATTACCGTTATTGGCGGCAAGCGCCTTTTCAAGCACTTCTGTCGGGTTCTGCGCATCAGCGACAAAGAACTTGTGCACGAGTCCGTTCTCTAGCAAGATGTCCTTCGGGCGATCGTTTCTACTCATCCCGACAACATTCCCGCAGGGACCGACGCGTTTCATCGCCTCGTAACCACAGAGCATGCCGCTCTTGCCGCCCGCTCCGAGAATGAGCACGCTATCTCCCGGGCTGACAATTCTAGCCGCCTGCGCCGGGGCGCCGGCGACATCGAGCACCGCCAACGCGAGGTTTTCGCTCATGTCGGCGGGAAGTTTCGCGTAGATGCCACTCTCAAATAAAATCGCCTGGCCTTTCACCTCGACGCGCTCAATTTCCGGAAACACGGCCATTATTTCCTCAATGTGCAAAGGCGTCAACGAGAGTGACACGAGTGTCGCGATGCGGTCGCCTGCCTTGAGGTCGCGGTCTTGCAATGCGCTGCCGATCTCCGCGACCGAACCCATGAGCATGCCCCCCGATCCTGTCACCGGATTTTGCATCTTGCCGCGTTCGTTGATGATCGACAAGATTGATTCCTTCAGCCGTTCTTCATCGCCGCCTGCAGATTCCCACAATTGACGAAAACTTGCCGCGTCGATGTTGAGCGCCGATACGTCGACGAGAATTTCATTGTCATAAATCGTCATGGTGTTGTCGATTTTGTCCGCCGCTTGCGGCAGGAGTCCTTTCGGTTCGAGAACGCGGTGTGCCCCATATTTACTTCCCATAGCCATATATACTTTCCCCCTTCGTCTGCTTCTTATTTGAGCGGAGGCATCTTGAGGATTTCACGCGCCTCCTCCGGTGTCGCAACTTCCAATCCCAGTTCGTGCGCGATCCGCACGAGACGCGCCACGAGTTCGCCGTTGTCTGCGTTGACTCCACGAGAGTACTGGAGGTTATCTTCCAGCCCCGTACGCGGATGGCCACCCATGACCATCGCCATTACGTTCAAGGGTAGCTGGTGACGACCGACCGCCGAGACAGTAAACGTCGCCTCGGGAGGTAGCGAATGGCGCATAAATAACAGATCACGCGGCGTCGCCGCCGCGCCGCCATTGACACCGAGAACAATGTTGAAGTGGAGCGGCCCCTCAATATGGCCTCTTCTGACGAGACGCATCGCCATATCGATATGGCTCTTGTCAAAGCACTCGAGTTCCGGCTTGATCCCGCGCTCTTTCATCCTAGTGGCAAATTCGATGATCATGTTTTCCGTATTGACAAAGATCTCGTCGCCGCCGAAATTCATCGTCCCGCAGTCGAGACTCGCCATCTCCGGGTAGAGCTCGGTCGGCTGAAGTCTTTCCTCCGCCGTCATCCCTGTCGCTCCGCCCGTCGATGGTTGAATGATGACCGTCGGACAAGCTTCTTGAATCGCATCGATTAGAACCCTGAAACGTTCGCGATCCTGCGTCGGCGTTCCGTCGTCCTCGCGCGCGTGCAAATGGATGATCGCCGCACCGGCGCCCACCGCCGCCTTCGCTTCTCTGACAAACTCTTCAACCGTATACGGAACGGCGGGATTCATCTCCTTCG
>JAAZKT010000049.1 GCA_012799695.1 Clostridiaceae bacterium | reverse complement strand
GAAGAGACTCATAATATTCGAGTCGTTCCCAAGGATCGAAGATGTGATCGATACGGAGATTCAACGCATGAAAGTCCCTCAGGACTCTCATGCATTCACTCAAGTCTGACTTAGAGTGCGGATCACAAACGCGTGCGTTCTCCATGTAGCGAGAGATCTTGATTCCCGTCTCCGGATCGAAATAAAGCACTTCATCGGCGATGCCGCGATCGGCAAGGAGCTGATAAACCTCATATTCTTGTTTTCTGTTAATAAGAGCCTCGCTACCCCTTCCCGGCAATCGGAGTATAAATGACCCGCTCCCACAACTGAAGATAAATGAATCATTCGTCATACCCAGTTTCATCGGGATAAATGACGTGATTTTAAGATCGTCCGAGAATGCCTTGCGGATGACAGGCAGATACTTTTTTTGAATACTTTGCGCCGACAAAGCGCACTCTCCTTCCCGCGTCTGAATGAGGTAAGATACCCACCTTTGAACGCGATTTATCATTTTTGCATTTAATATATAGTTAACCTGTTTGTTCTAATCATTTAACACAAAACAAGCGTAAACGTCAATCAAGGCTGTTTTTACGTCGTCACATGTTATATAAGGCTATAATGGAAGCATCTCCTCGCAAGCCGCACGTTTGAATCTCAACGATTTGCGTGAAACAACGCAAGACTGAACGAAAGGAAAGCGCGTATGAAAGTCGAACATGCTGTGATTATGGCAGCCGGTCTCTCCTCGCGTTTCGCGCCGCTTTCCTACGAGAAACCGAAAGCGTTATTCGAGGTTCGCGGAGAAATACTGATTGAGCGACAAATTGAACAATTATTAGAGTCCGGCATACCGTCAATTATCGTAGTCACCGGCTATAAATCTGAAATGTTCTCATATCTTAAACACAAATACCCGGTCAAACTAATGCATAACGAAACTTATAACGTCCGCAACAATCACGGAAGTCTCTATGCAGCTCGCGATTATTTGCCTGAGTGCTATATCTGCTCCGCAGACAATTATTTCACTGTCAATCCTTTTGAACGAGAGGTTTCGGGCTCCTTTTACTCCGTTGTCTATGTTCAAGGCGAAACCGATGAGTGGTGTGTACAAACGGATGAGAATGATGTGATCACGGGAGTGACAATAGGCGGTCGCGACTCATGGGTCATGATGGGACACGTTTATTTCGATCGTACTTTCGCTCAGCACTTTCTCCGATATCTTCTCGACGCGCATGATCGGGAAGATACGCGCGATTTATTTTGGGAAGATATCTATCTCGACCATCTCGATGTCTTGGAAATGAAGGCTAGAAAATACAGAGAGGGTGAAATTTTCGAATTCGACTCGCTTGATGATTTACGATCATTCGACCCTTCGTACCTTGATGATTCACGATCACCGATTCTGCGCAACATCGCTGCAACTCTGTCTTGTCGCGAACGCGATATTCACAGTATTGTTCCGGTCAAAGATGGCGACGGACTCGTTCTGGGATTTCAGTTTCTTATAAACGGCGAACCATTCGTATATCGATACAACGACTCATCGATTAAACGTCTGAGTGGAGCCTTAACATCGTGAACAAGACTGATCGCATCAAGCCGCAGATTGATGTCGCCGTCCGTAAGCTTGCCGAGTCGATTAGGCGCGACGGCGGTCTCGCTTCCGTTATGCAAGGTGGAATTTCCGGAGTTGAGGGAACGAGAATCCATCAACATTTTTTGAAGACGGCCGGCTATCGTTTCCCGGGATGCGAATTGTACCCCGAAGAATCACTATCGTGTCGCTTTACAGCGAATGATCTGCCTTATGACTTAAACGTTCAGGGGCGTTGCGACCTTGCGGTCATTTCTCCTGAAGGTGAATTAACAGTAGTCGAAATTAAAGGATTTCGAGGCAGTTTACGCTCTCTCCACTCCGATGGTGATTCTGCCCACTGGACACAAGCATTTCTGTACGCGCATATGTTACTCCAAACCGATTTCGTGAATACCCACGGGATAGACACATCCGCTGTCACGGTTGAACTTCACTACACTTCATTTGATGATGGCGAATCTTTTGTTTTGAGTCGCCGACTGACGTCCGAAGCGTTATCTATCGAGTACGACCAGGCGTGTCGCCATTATCTTGAGGTAACGATGCCGCTTTACGAGCATAGAACGCTTCGCAATCAACTCAACAAGGATGCAATCTTTCCATACGAGAGTCTGCGTGACGGTCAAAAGATGATGATGCGCGAAGTGATTGCCGCCATTCGCGACACGGCCAAATTGTTCATCGTCGCTCCGACCGGTATCGGCAAGACCATCGCGACATTGTATCCCGCAATCAAGGCTCAAACGACTGGTTTGACCGATCAAATCTTCTATCTGACTCCGACGAGATCACAGCGAAAAATAGCGGAAAAGGCACTGGACGACCTTACCTCGACGGGATTCCTAGTACGTTCAATAACATTCAGGGCGAAGGAGCAGATCTGCTTGTCAAAGGATCATTTTTGCAATATGAAAAAATGTCCCTACGCTGTCAACTATTTCGAAAGGCGACACGGCGCATTACGCGAAAGTTACAGCATGCAACGTATTTTGCCCGAAGATGTGATTGAGCTCGCAAAGAAGCACGAGGTCTGCCCTTTTGAATTATCGCTAGAAATCGGTTCAGGATGCGATGTCATCATCTGTGATTACAATTACGTATTCAACCCTCGCGTTCGCTGGTCACACTTGGACGACACTAAACTCAAATATACGTTGCTCGTCGATGAGGCACATAATCTCGCTCGGCGTTCGAACGAAATGTTTTCCGCAACGATCTCACGTTCATCACTTATGCAATTACTTGATTATTTTCGAAATCTTGCATCGTCCGGCAGTATTGGGCGAGACGTACTTACTCAAGACAACATGAATGCGAATACCGAACTGTGCCATGAGGCGAAAAGGTGCCTCGTTGCGATCGAACGACTCTTGAGGCGTATCGATCAATACGGGAATCTCCTTAAAGATACTACGCAAGGTTCTTCGGAGGCGAATCTTCTCAATGAACTTAAATCCTATAATCCGATGATTTCCGAGCGTTTCTTAGCGATGCGCGATATACCGCACTCCTTCTTGGAAGATGTTGAAGCGCTTATTTCAACACTTGCAGGTTTCTTTAACAAAGAACTCAACTTCGATGATCGCGAGAAGCT
>JAAZKT010000048.1 GCA_012799695.1 Clostridiaceae bacterium | reverse complement strand
GAAAAGTATGAAGTTCAGGGCGTTACCTTTATTGCATTGCCTATATTCTAAAGGATACAAATGTCAATCCTAATAATCATCTGTGAATAAACAAAGAACAAATCAAACAGAAAAGCCCCTCGCATAGGCTAAAGGGGCTTTTTTGTCATGCTTCTGTCATGAAAGTTATTTTAATATCGTGATGGCTGTCGTCTTGAGCGCCGCCTCGTCGCTTGGTTTATCGATCAGGTAACCGCCGCTCGGGGTGGCGACTCTCAGCGTCACGGGTTTTCTCGTCTTAGCGAAAGATCCATCCTCTATCTCTAGGATCTCGGCGCGCGCATCACAGTACTTATGGAACAACTCGATGCCCTCATCGAGAGTAACGTCCTCTTTGAGTACGACCACGGCGCTCGTACACCCGAGATTCTGAATCAAAAGATCTTTATCCACATCGATCTCCATCGGTATGGACGATGCGAATATTTTCCCGATATGGAGTCGACGTGCATCACGTTTTACGATCGTCGGAACGGCAATCGCCGCGAAAATGCCGACAATCACAATCGCGACGGCAAGCATGATCAAAATCGACTTCACGGGGATTTTCAGTTTCGGCACTTTTTTCTCGGGGAGTACATAATCATCAGCCGGCGTCGTTTTCTTTGCCGACCGACTGACTACCGGTACGATGGGTCCGCGCTGCACTTGTGCAGGCGTGAGTGACGGTCCCTCATACTTCGGTTGCGGTTCATTCGGAAACTCAAACTCCTCCGGATTCGTCAATGCCCGAAAAGCTTCTTCATTCTTGAAAACACAGTCACAGAAAAAACAGTGCCCCTCCGGCATCTTCGGATCTAAAAATAGAAACGACCCACAATTGATACAACGTCCTTCTTTTAATGCCATCGCCCAATCTCAACTCTCTATCGGTCTACGCTCGGTTTCCTACCTACCGGTCAATATTTGACGTGTTTAGGAACTGCGCTTAATCAACAGTCGCCTGCACGGAACGCCGCTCTCGATTACTCTGGACGACACCATGCAATGCACACACATGAGCATCTTACCACAAAGATAAAGAAAAACACGCAATGCGTGACACATGGTAAGATAAACGGTACGAGATCATTCGGAATGCAATCGTTCACTGAACCCCAAACTGCCCGGCGAAAGGCAATCCGGAGCCCGGTTTCACGACTCATTTCGATGAAGGCGCAACGACGATATACAGCGGGATTCTCTACATATGTTGCACGATGAACATGAACAATACATGGAAGACGCGCTCAAAATGGCGGAAAAAGCTGCCGCATTGGGCGACATTCCGGCAGGAGCCGTTATTGTACACGGCGATCGGATCATCGCGCGCGGCTACAACACACGCGAGGCAAGCGAAGATGCGACTGGACATGCCGAGATCATGGCAATTCGTGAGGCTTCGGAAGTCTTGGGCTCATGGAGACTGCTCGATTGCGATCTTTACGTCACACTCGAGCCTTGCCTGATGTGTGCGGGCGCGATCATCCAAGCGCGTCTACGACGTGTCATCTTCGGAGCGTACGACCCTAAATCCGGCATGGCGGGATCCGTTGCAAATGTATTTGATCTCCCGGCCAATCACCGTGTCGAAGTCATTGGCGGTGTATTGCAAGAGCGATGCGGCGACGTGCTCCGTGACTTTTTTGCGAAAAGACGAAAGGATAAGTCATTCGACGAGACCGATTAAACGTCTATTCGTGCGGTTCAATGTGATAGAATCGTTATCGTTTATATGTATGACACCTAAACATAAAAAACGCTTATTACGAAATACGTGAACGGGAGAATTCATCCGGCCGATGTGCAAGTGGAACAGAAAACCGACGGAGATGCAGAAGAGAGGCTGGCAAGGTTACTTTCTCTATTATCTCGCGATGCTGCTCAGCCGCTTACTGTTGCGTCTTCGCTACATCAACCAGGTCAACATCCCGCAAGGAAAGACGCCGTATCTTATTGTCGCTAACCATCAGACGATGTTCGACGGTCTATGGATTATGGGCGGCATCCCCAGAGAACAACTTCCGTTATTCTCAGGTCTTGCCGGTTCCGATCTCGAAAGAAATTTCGGACTCACCGGGCGAATAATGTTTCGTGTCGGGCAAGCCATCCCGATCGACCGCGAAGGAAGCCCTATCCGCGGATTGATTCTCGCGCGACGCGCACTCAGAAAAGGCAGCATCGTCATGATCCACCCCGAAGGAACGAGAACGTATGACGGGCGTATCGCAGAGCTGAAGAACGGCGCGGCATATCTTGCCAATAAGGAAGGCGTACCTGTAGTTCCCGTTTACATTAACGGAGGCTTCGAGGTTTTTTCGCGGTATATGTCCGTACCTCGACCGATCGACTGGAAACGTTTTCGCAGAAAGAAATTGACTGTCGAGTTCTGCTCCCCCATCGACCCGGCGGATTACGATACCGTCCACGCCTTGATGGATGAGATCTGTCGCGTCCTTTATGAGAAAGAAGAAGAAGCGCTTACGGCGCGGGAACAATCCAAGGTTTGAGCAGTCCGACCTCGTTCTTTTTTATTTTCCCCTCCAAAACAATCACGTCGTCTTCATATTTCACGTCATCGACTGTCCCGTACTCGCGCGCATGGGCAACAAGTCCGGCTTCTTGATACGGAAAAACAGCTCGGTATTCGAGCAACGAGTCTTCAACGAAACGTGCCAGATTCGAGAGCAGCTCATCTAACCCTTCTCCCGTTATTGCCGATACCTGAAGGATTTGAGACGCTTTTTCATTACGTAACAACATCATGACATCATGTAAGCTTTCCGGTTTCATGCGATCGATTTTATTGAGAAGATAGAGAACCGGAATCGATCCGGCGTCCAAATCGTTCAGTTGCTTTTCTACGACTTCGATATGCATCGCCGCATCCGGATCGGAAACGTCCGCTACGAGAAGAATGAGATCAGCGGAGGCGGCTTCCTCGAAGGTAGCTCTGAAGGCTTGATAGAGAAATGCCGGAAGATCTCGGATGAAACCGACCGTATCGACGAGAATGAGAGATAGTCCTTCGCGAATATCGAGCCTTCTCGCCGTCGGGTCGAGCGTCATAAAGAGCCGATCCCCTGCGTCAAGCGTTTCGTCGCACAGCTTATTCAACAGAGTCGACTTACCTGCGTTCGTGTAACCCACAATTGCCGCCGTCATGACATGGCGTCGATCTCGCAGGGATCGCGATCTCTCCCTCCGGTCTTCCATGCGATTCAACTCGCGTCGTAGAACACCCATACGCTTTCTGATAGCCCGTCGATCCTGCTCCAAGACCGTTTCTCCCGGACCGCGCGTACCGATCCCTCCACCGAGTCTCGACAGTTCCACGCCTCGCCCCGTCAACTGCGTCAGCCGGTAGCGCCAGTAAGCGAGTTCGACTTGAATTTTCCCCTCATCCGTTCGCGCATGATCGGCGAAGATCGAGAGAATGACGGATACGCGGTCACTCACCTTCAATTCCGTCGCCTGTGTAATCCCTCTTGTCTGTGCGGGTGAAAGCTCACCGTCGAATATTAGAAAGTCGGCATCGATTTCCTCTGCCCGTTCTACAATTTCCCGGAGCTTGCCCGATCCGACAAACGTATTGCGATCTACTTTATCGAGCCTTTGCACGATGCGATCGACGACGGTAAAACCGTTTGTCTTCGCTAAATCTTCTAACTCATCAAGTGACCGCTCTACCCTTTCTCCATCGTATGGACGCAGATCGACGGCGACTAAAATCGCTCGACCTGACTTTTTCGCGGTCAGCTCTTCGATGGAAGTGTTTGTATCTCTGATTTTCTTATTCATCTATTCAGGTATCCTTGTAGCCTCAACAGAAGGAATAGTATTAGATTTCGCTCTGGGCGAAAATGGATTTTGCCCAGCATGCTACAATGAATGTGTCATCCAAAGCAAACAACCCGTACGTCGACGTAGTGAGTTCGTATGACAGTGAGCCTTTTCACAAATGAATCTTCTCCATCCAACCGGCAAAGGCGTCCTCGCACTAAAACCGACAAATTGTCGCTGACAGATCCGCAAAAAATCAACCGCATGCATCGCAAGACAGCCGATTGGGTTGGTTACATCCTCAAGTTGGAACGACAGCGCCGTTCCCTCACACAGACGCATATCGCTTCTGAACTCGGCTTCGGCATGAGTTACGTGTCCACGATCGAGTCGGGAAGCGCCTTCGCCAACATCGACAGAACCATGATGCTCATTCATTTTCTCGGCATCGATTCCTGCACGTGTATCGGCGCAATCGAAGCCCAGATCATGATTCAGAGGCTTCTTCGGGAGTCTCAAAAGCATCAAAAACAGAACGCACATCGGCGTCCTCAATGGAGTCAATCCACGCTTTCATATCATCAAGTCGTTGCGGATAAATCGACCGACACGCCAGATCAATGGCGCGCATCATCACCAAGCGTTCAGCGAAATCTTCCATACGTGCGAGAAGCGGAATGAACCCGTTGTAGACATCGCGAATGATCTTGTTCTCTTTCTCGTCCGCCTTCATGCGCAGTAGCCCGAACAGCTTTTTACCGAAGCCGTCATCGTCGCGGCAGATCGTCAGATAAACGTTTGCCGAATCGTAGATTTCCGCTTCGATGATGCGATCGGCATCCTCCCCCGCGTCTTTGCGCATATTTTGAAGCTCTTTCTGTCCGAAAAACCGTATGACTTCTTTGTAAGCGCGTTTAATTTCTCCTTTTCGCTTGCTACCTGAAGCGTATACATGACAAAAAAGCCATGGCTGAAGAAAACGATCGCCCTTTTCCTTACGCCCTTCGAGAGGAAAGTAACGAAACTTATCCATCTGTTCGCGAATATTGTCATGTTTAGAATCAGTCATGCTGGATCCTCTATCTGTTATTCCCGCCATCCGGGTAGTTGTTCTATCGATATCGAACAAGAACGGCGGGTATTTGCTTTCTATAAAGCAAGGGTGGTGTTGCTGAAAGTATAACACTCGGGAGGCATTACGTCCCCAGCCAGATGCCACAAAACTCCTCGTCGGTACCCTATTCAAAGATCACGACGGATATCATATTCCGGAAGAGTTTAACCTATGCCTCATGCCTCCGCTTCAGGAGCCATGACTCCATCGGCCTCTTCGTTTTCTTTCGGGAAAATGCCTCGTTTCAGTTTCAGATAGGCGATGTAAGCGATAAAGGAGACGAGCCATGAAACAGGATACGCCATAAGGAGTCCGTCATAGCTATTCCAAGTAGGCAGAACAATGGCAATCCAAGCTAAACGAACACCCGCCATGCAAACAAGGCTGATCACCATCGGGTAAATGGAGTGACCGATTCCGCGCAACAAGCCGCCCATGACTTCACACAGTGCAAACAACCAGTAAAACGACAAGATAAACATCATAGTTCGCGTTGAATAACGTATCACGTCGGGATCGGAATTGAACAGGGAAGCGATCGGATACCTGAACAGAATAATTACCGCCGAAACGGAAACGATGACAACGAAGGTCAGAGCGAGACTCTCTTTAAGTCCACGTTTCACCCGATCGTATCGTCCGGCTCCCATATTGACGCCGACAAAAGTCATGACGGCGAGTGCCAGTCCGTTGATCACCACAAACACGAATCCGTCACTTCGCGTGGCAGCCGTATACCCGGCGACAGCGTGCTTCCCGAACGTGTTGATGACGGACTGCAAAAAGACATTGGAGATGGCAACGATCGCCGCCTGTAAGCCGGCGGGAATGCCGACCTTAAGCGCATCTCCGAGCACTTCGCCATGGAAGGCGATGTCACGAATGAACAATCTGAAGGGCGTTAAGCTTCGCGCGAGGCTGATAGTCACCAGCGACGCGACGAGCGTCTGCGCGATAACGAAAGCCCAACCGGCTCCCGCTACGCCCCAATCGAATACGCCGATAAAAAGCAAGTCGAGTAAAACATTGAATACGACACCGATCGACAGATAGATGAACGGGTGACGCGTATCGCCGACACCTCGCAAGATCCCCGCACCCATGTTATAGATAATGACGGACAGTCCGCCCGCGAAATAAATGCGCAAATATGTCGTCGCATGGGGCAAGATTTCTGCCGGCGTCCCCATCCACATGAGCATATGAGGCGCAAGGAATACTCCGATGAGACTGATGACAATTCCGCTCACCAGTGCGAGCGCGTAACTTGTGTGAACTGCCCTGTACAACTTGTCGTAATCGTGCGCTCCGTTGGCCTGCGAAACGACAACGGAACAACCGGTCGACAGCCCCAAAGCTAGCCCGAGAAGCATGTTGATAATGGAAGCCGTCGCACCGATACCCGCCATCGACTCGACGCCGCTGAAATTCCCGACAATCATCAAATCGATGACAGAATAAGAGTGCTGCATCAAATTCATGATGAGCAATGGCAATGCGAAAGCAAAAATCTGCTTCCAAATCGTCCCTTCCGTCAAATTGATGTTGCGTATTCTCATCTCTCAGATCTCACCCGAAAGTAGCCGACTCAGCCGAGTCTTCCTTTAAAATCTTCGTAGCCGAATCGTTTGAGCTTGACGATGTTGCCTTCTTTGTCCTGCAACATGATAGACGGGAGAGGTATCCCGTTGAACGTATTGTTCTTCACCATCGTGTAAATCGCCATATCAGTCAATACGATCAGATCGCCCGGTAGCGGCGGCACGTCGAATGAATAGTTACCGATCACATCGCCCGCCAAGCAAGTCGGGCCAGCCAGCTGGATATTGTACGGTTTGACGCCGGGCTCGACGCCCTCGTACCAGACGGAGGCGCTACTGGAACGCCCGGACGTAGGTACGATAAAACACTTTGGTGTGTAAGGCATCTCCAGAACGTCGGGCATATGACAAGTCGCCGACGCATTCAGGATGGCGATGACATAATTAGGTTTTTTGACGAGGTCAAGCACCGATGCGACGAGCCAACCGGCATCGAGCGCCACGGCTTCGCCGGGTTCAAGATAAACAGTCGCTCCCGTCTCGTCCGCAGTCCGTCGGATAAGTTTAACAAGGAGGTCGATATCGTAGTCGTCTTTCGTGATGTGATGACCGCCGCCGAAATTGATCCAAGACAGTCGCTCCGGAAAGGGACCGAAAGACTTGCGAATGGCGTCGAGCGTACGCTCCAGCACGTCGGCATTCTGTTGACACAAAGAGTGGAAATGAATACCGTTCAACCCATCGAACAGACCTTTCTCGTAGCCTATCTTGAAATCCTCTGCCGGCACGCCGAGTCTAGAATCACGGCTCGCCGCGTCATACAGACCGGTTTCCACCTCCGAATAACCGGGATTAATGCGCAACCCGCATGAAATTTGGCGTTCTCCTGAGAGATTATGTTCAAATACTCTCTCACGGAAACGTTCCCATTGCTCAAACGAGTTGAACACCATCGTGTCGACCATGCCGAGGTAGTCGTCAAATTCACTTTCATCGTAGGCGGGCGCGTAGACGTGAACTTCGCAGTCCTCACCCATCTCTTCACGTGCCAGCCTCGCCTCGTACAATCCCGAACTCGCCGCGCCGTCCAAGTAGCGCGCCAACATGTCGTAAAGCGGATAACACGAAAAAGCTTTTTGCGCGAGCAGGATCTTGCAGCCCGACACCTGTTTTATCTGTCGTAAAATGCGCGCATTCCGCTCAAGCATTCTCTCGTCGATCAGGTAGCATGGCGTCCGAAGTTCCCGCACACGAAGTTCGGAGGGCTTGAGTTGACGGCGCGTCATGGACTCGAAAGAATCGCCCACATCGTCGACATGCCCGCGTATGGATGTTTGATCATTATTCGTATTTGTCATGGCAATTATTTACCTAAATGCTCTTGTTCGTTATGGAACGAGGACGGGATTTTCGTCAACGATCCAAGGCAGACCGAATCGGTTCAAGTCTTCCATGAACGGGTCGGGATCGAGTTGTTCGACGTTCCAAACACCCGGCTTCTTCCAGAGACCGCGCAGAACGAGAGACGCCCCGATCATCGCCGGCACTCCAGTCGTATACGAAACTGCCTGCGAACCGACTTCCGCGTAGGCTTCCTGATGGTCCGCGATATTGTACACACGCCATGTCTTGTCCTTGCCGTCTTTCTTCCCGATAAAAATACAACCGATATTCGTCTTGCCGACAGTACGCGGACCAAGCGACGCCGGATCGGGAAGAACCGCTTTCAGGAATTGAAGCGGGATAATCTCGCGACCTTCGAACATGATCGGCTCAATCGACGTCATCCCCACATTCTGCAGACAGTTCAAATGTCTGAGATAACTCTCGCCGAACGTCATGAAGAAACGGATGCGTCGAACGCTCGGGATGTGTTTAGCAAGAGACTCGAGCTCCTCGTGGTACAGAAGATACATGTCGCGCTCCCCAACACCCTCGAAGTGATAGCTGCGCTTAATCTCCATCGGCTTCGTCTCGACGAAACGCCCGTTCTCGTAGTAGCGCCCGTTCGCAGTGACTTCTCGAATATTGATCTCGGGGTTGAAATTCGTCGCGAAGGGATAGCCGTGATCGCCACCGTTACAGTCGAGAATGTCGATCATGTGAATTTCATCGAACTCATGCTTCAACGCGTAAGCCGAGAAGACGCCCGTGACGCCGGGATCGAACCCGGAGCCGAGAATCGCCGTCAAACCCTTCTCACGAAAGCGATCTTGGTATGCCCATTGCCATTTATATTCAAACTTCGCCGTATCTTCCGGCTCGTAATTCGCTGTATCGAGATAGTCAACGCCCGTCTCAAGGCAGGCGTCCATGATGGTCAGGTCTTGGTAAGGAAGCGCCAAGTTCATCACGATATCAGGTTTCTCCGCCTTGATAAGTGCCACAAGTTCCGGCACGTTGTCGGCATCGACCTGCGCAGTCGTGATCGGCACGCCTCGACCGTCCAGTTTCTTCTTCAGTTCATCGCAACGAGCGACCGTACGGCTCGCGATACAGAGCTCGCTGAATACTTCTTTATTCTCAACACATTTATGAGCGGCGACTTGCGCGACACCGCCCGCACCGATAATCATTGCTTTTGCCATCGAGTATCTTCTCCTTCCGTCAACAGATCTCTATCGTTCTATTTTGTGTAGGGTCGCGCCGCATTATGCGACATACAGCACTTTTCCATCATGATTGTATCAGATAGGACGAGAAGCAACAGGCTGTCAATCATACACTTTCAGCCGGTGAAAGCGCAAGTTCATTAGATATTTCGTAGCGCAGAGTATTCATAAAGAAGAAAGCCGAAGAAAGCCGCTCCGGATAGAGCGGCTTTGCTGTGGGGCGACAATGTCCCCCGGATTTATGATGATTCAGCTATCTTGCTGTTATCCTTGTCGTTCTTGCCGGTAACGGCCGAGATCCCCAGATTCGGCTTGATTTTTGCTTTCCACGCATGCATGGCCAACGCTAGGGCGATGACACCGTAAGAGATAAATACGCGGAAATGTTCACCGATCTGGCTGTCGTTGAACAGCTGCTTTCCTGCTTCAGGTGCGACGACAAAGAGCGAATGGAACAAGAAGATGCCAATAATGGCGTTCTTAGTGGTCGCCTTTTGTACGGTAGCTCCTCCGACTAACAGTGCGGCGATGGAGAACTGAGCCACCTGAACGTGTTGCGTATAGGTCGCGACCGTGCCGAGGCTCTGTAAAAAGATGAGCTGCCCCCAACAAGCAAGCACTGTTGAAATCATCATGGCGATCACCCGCGTGCGGTCGACATTAATACCTGATGCATTCGCGATGACTTGACTGTGTCCGACTGTACGCATGTTTTGTCCGATGCGTGTGCGCAACAGCCAGCGTGTAAAATAGCAAACTCCGGCGATCAGCATATAGGTAAAAACGGGAATTCTTATAAATCGCATGATGGTTCTAATCGGAGGAATATAAGTTAATCCATAGATGACAGCGCACAACAAAAGTATCAGCAACGAACGGCGTGAATCACTCTTTTGCAGGAATTTTTGATCGGGAGATTGCGAAAGTACGTCGCTTGGCGATTTCGCTTCCACGTCCGTTTTTTCTGTGCCTTCCCTTTTATGCAAAATGAATGCGTAAACTAAGCGCGCCATTTGCCAGACGGCGATCACGATAAGGACAATGGTCAGCGTCGTCAGAAAATTAAGATTATTAATCTTGAGCAATTGTTTGATGGCGGGTATCTGCAAAAGCGAGAAACTGACGGCAGCCGCAATACCGAGGGCAAGGTCACGTAGACCAAACGTTGATTTTTTCATCATGACCATAACACCGCGTACTAACAAATACACAATGACAGCAATTGTGATCGCGGTAATCAAGTCACCTATCGGCAGTTTGTCAAAAGCGCCTTCGATAAACCCTTTGACCGTCTCTCCTCCGGAGCCGTCATTAAGGGGCATTCGGTAGCCTTTCAGATCGATCATGTTCTTGACGCCAATACCGCCCGGTAGCATTAACCCTTCGTGTGTGATGGGTATCACTCCACCGAGAACGAAGAGAAAGAAGAGCTGATAAAAACCATCGGCAAAGAAACCGAGAATCAATCCCGCAATCATCTCAGCTCCCTTCATACGGTTGAACAGGCGTCCGACCATCCAGCCGAACAGCATCGCCAGCGGCGTAGCGATCAGCGTGCTGACAAGCATGCCAGGGATGCCGTTAATGCCGGCGAGTATGGCGAAAAACAGACCGATTTGCCCCGCCATCGCACCGATGACGAGACCGAAGTTAAGTCCAAGTCCTGCCAATACAGGCACAAGCAATGCCAATACAAGGAAGCCGTTGCGTCCAAAACGTTCAAAAACGCTGCCAGCAATCACAGTCAACGGTAAACCGGAGATGATAATGGAGGCCGTTGTCAGAACGACAAAGAGTAGCATCACCTTGTTTTCAAAGACGAAAGAGCGGAATTTTTTTACCCATCCATTATTTTTCATGCTGATGACCTCCTCTTGTCTTGGACAATGCATAGAGGATGATGCCGTTGCTGACGATAATGCGTACAACCTCCGGCAACATCGAGTTCGGCATGAGCTTATTGACGACAGGCAACGCTGTACTCATGATTCCCTGAAAGAGCAACGCGCCGATGGCGACATGTGATATCTTGGCTCTCATCGTACTGGCGCCACCGATAAGGATGGAGGCAACCGCCTGAAAGCTCATCATCAGCGGAGCATTATAGAGCTGCAAAAAGCCGAATGTCTGCGCATAGATGATGATGCCGACAGCTCCCAGAATGGTAGAAACAGCCGTCCCTAAAATGCGCATCCTATCAACAGAAATGCCCGCCGCTTTTGTGAAAAGCTCGTTTTCACCGGCGGCACTCATCGCCACGCCGGCCTTGCTTTGGAAGAAAATCCAAACGAAGAAGGAGCAGAGCGCAAAAACTAAGATCAAGCCAATCGGGATCGTTAATCCACCGATATCGAAAGCAAGATAATTAAGCGGGAAAGGTTGAGTTGACGTGACCGTCGGGTCACTTAGAAGTCCGCCAAAACTCCCCTCAAGATTGATGACATTGCGCAAGCCAATTCCTTGTAGCGGCCAGATAAGCTCACCTGACTTGAAAGGTAAGGTCAGCCAAATGATATTGGACAGGGCAATAATTGAAAATCCAACGTAGGTTGAGACGGTCATCTCAGATCCTTTAACACGGTTGAGAAGTAACCCGTAGAGGACACCTAGAACGGCGGCAAGAACTACTCCAATGACAAGAGCAATACCTAAAGCTGCCCAAGGACCAACACCTTCGTTCTGCGAACTGAGTTCCACAGCTGTCGTCGCGCCCAAAAGTCCGCAGACAATGCCGAGCGAGACGCCGAAGTTGAGGCTAATACCACATTGAATACCGGGAACCATAGCGAGTACCAGAATACTGTACATCAGCCAACGCCTCAGAATGTCTGAAAAAACAGCATCCATGGGCAATCCCAGTGGCACAGATGCGATGATAAGAATGATAAAAAACAAGCCGATGATCAGTCGAGGTAATCCAATTTGGTCGATAAAATGTTTTGTTTTACTCATTTTGTCACCATTTCTTTTTTGAGACCACTCATAGCCAGACCGAAATCCGCGTCGGAATCGTCGGGTTTGAGAATGGTGTTGATTTTTCCTTCGGTGATAATGGCGATCCTGTCACAAAGCGAGCGCAACTCAACGAGCTCAGAACTGATAATCACGATGGTGATGTTTTGTTCGCGGTTAAGTCGAAGAAGATGCTCAAGCACCAATTTTTTTGCTCCAATATCAATTCCTCTCGTCGGCTCGGCGACGATCAGGATGCGAGGATTCATCGTAAGAGCACGGGCAAGACATACCTTTTGCTGGTTCCCGCCCGATAGACTGCCTGTTTTCTGTTGTGACCCTGTGCAACGAATATCAAGCAACTCGATCATCTCCTGTGTGTGTGCTTTTGATTCAGATCGGTTGAGAACCCTGATGAAGCCTATTCGTGAGGTAAATCGATTGTGGATCTGAAGAGCGGAAAAAATAACATTGCGTTCAATTGACTCGCCAAGGAGCAGACCCGCTCCGCGGCGATCTTCCGACACAAAAGCGATGTCATGGCGCAATGCCTCGCCAAGTTTTTCAAGATCCAAGGTCTGACCAAAGACCTTGACCTCGCCGCGGGACTCATACAGCCCCATGATGCCATTCCCAATCCCTATTTTCCCTTGACCGGCGAGACCGCCGAAACCGATGATTTCGCCTTCGCGTATTTTAATGTCAATACCGCGGACAGCTTCTCCAGGCATATCGACCTCATAGTCTTTGAGTTCAAGCGCGATGGCATCGTCCGAGAGGGTACGCGTATCCTCACATTGATCGACAAGTTTGTCCACTTTGCGCCCGATCATCAATTCCGCGATTTCAACGACGGAAGTGTCTTTGATCTCCTTTATGGCAACGAGTTCGCCGTCGCGCAAAATGGTGACTTGATCAGATACTTGCATGACCTCGTCCAGACGATGGGTAATAAAAATAATCGCAATGCCGCGGTTGGCAATACGTCGCATGATGTCAAGAAGATTGGCTGCCTCGCTCTCCGTCAGTACGGCTGTAGGCTCATCAAAGACAAGGAGGCGAATACCCTTTTTATCGATTTCGCGGGCAATTTCAACGAACTGTTTGTAGCCAATCGGCATTCCTGCGATGCGGGCATAGTCATCAATATTCATGCCGATTAAATCGAGAGCGCGCCTAGCATCAGCGGACATTGATTCCCAGTCCATGATCTCCAAAGACTTCCCCAGACTTTCGCTCAGGAGTGTAGGCTGACCAGTTTCTCTTCCAACTTTAATGTTTTCTGTTACCGTGAAATCAGGAATCAGCATGAACTCCTGATGAACCATGCCTATACCAAGATGCATCGCCTCGTTCGGGTTGCTGATTTTCACTTCTTCTCCGGCGATCTTGATGGTTCCATCAAAGCCTCCCGTACTGTGGATAACAGGCATTCCAAAGAGAATATTCATCAACGTTGACTTTCCGGCTCCATTCTCCCCCATGAGTGCGTGAATTTCACCGGGACGAACTTGCAGACTGACCTGGTTGAGAACACGGTTGCCGAAATACTCTTTCGATATATTTTCCATCGATAGAATTAAAGGTTGTTCCAAAACAAAACCTCCTCGTTACGGTTATGCAATTAGAAGAATGCGCCGGTTTAATCAATTAAACCGGCGCACTTTGTCGTTCTTCTCAATAATGACCTTATTTACTAAAGTCGTAAAAGTCTGCAAGCATCAGATAGAAGTTGTCAAGTTCCTTGCCATCTTCAACATATTTGGAAAGTGTCACTTCGACGCCGCCTGCAAGTGAATCGATGATACGTTTCAGCGCTTCCTGATCGTTACGTTCTGTGATTTTTCCTTCGATGAATTCCTTGGCATATTCGACACCGGCTTCGATCATAAGCATGTTGATCGCGACGCCCCATGTGGACATGCGTTTTTCTTGTCCGGCTTCTTTGAGTTTCAACCCGATCTGATCGAGCATATACTGCATGTCTCCCTCGTGTCCTTTGACATCCACGTTAAGTGCGCTGGGATAGGCGTGGTAAGGGCTGGGGCAGCATTGCTGCGGATAAATCGCGCCTTCATTCAGGATTCCGCGGATTAAAGGCTCCTGCAGACCGCAGTTTGTGGAGAAGAACGCCGTGTCCTTTCCGTACTCCTCGATCTTGCGCGGGAGATCGTCCACGATGAACTGTTGTGCGCCTGACATGCCGGCTTCACCGGTGGGGTCCAACGCTGTCGCGGCGACAAACTCAAGACCGATCTCCTGACAGGTTTGCACCATGATGTCGTACCGGGCTTTGATGGTCGCATAGCCCATGTGACGCGGGAAAGAGTAGTGAATCAGTGTTTTTGCACCCATTTCTTTCGCTTTTTTAGGGATTCTTTCACCCATTGAGAGCTCATCGACCAACATGGCAATATCGGCGCGCTCAGAAATGGCTGACGGGTCTTCATGGACGACACCGCAGATAAACAGGATATCGTCCCGTGTTTCGCGGACTTTGTCAATCGCGGCGGCAGCTCCCGGAACAGCTTGGACGAATACGATCGCTTTGACCGATTCGTCAGCGGCCATTTGTGTCACAAGGGAGATGGTCGTTTCAGTTTCTTCTTGGAATTTGTCGGGATACGTCGCCGTGACGATCATATCGCCATACTTCTTCTTCATGTTCTGGGCAGCGAGATATTCTTCTTCGCCTTGGGATACGGTGCCTGTGACAATCCCAATTTTGTTGACAGGTTCGGTCTGCTTATTACAGGCAAATGATGAGAATGCCATGAGCAGAACGAGTACGATTACTACTACCTTTTTCATTTGTTCCTCCTCATATTTGGTCAGTTTTGACACATAAGTTCTCACCCTATAGATGATTCTTTATAAAAATCAAATAAGGTTAAAACTTCCCTAAATGAAGTATAGATGATTGCTATACAATTCGCAATCCAACGAAGAATAATTCAGTTGAGGAAGGAATATTTATCTGATGCAAGCTCGTTTTAGTGTGGTTTGTAGACACCCTGATGGTCGAGACACACTATTCAATCATCAACAGCCACTCGCGCAACAGCTTGCATGCGACGGCGGTCGACGCTCCGGACAAGTCGCACGGAGGCGACAGCTCCATGATGTCAGTCGCTACGACATGCAGCTTGCTGAAAACGGATAGCGCGTGGCGAAGTTGTGTAAACGACACGCCTTCCGGTTCCGGCGTCCCCGTACCGGGACACACCGACGGATCAAGGACGTCGAGATCGATCGTGATGTATACGGGCGCCTCTCCGATCTGATCGAGCGCACGTCCCGCCTGCTCGAGCGTAAAGGGGTAAAAATAGAGATGCTCGTGCGCAAAAGCGAACTCCTCGCGTAGCCCCGAACGCACGCCGAATGAATGAATGCGTCCATCGCCAAGCAATTCGTAAGCGCGGCGCATGACGGAAGCGTGTGAAAACGGATCGCCGAGATACTCCTCGCGCAAATCCGTGTGCGCATCGATGTGGACGACATGAAGATCTTCATATCGATTCGCGGCGGCTCGAATACCTGCAAGCGTCATTGAATGATCTCCACCGATCATAACGGGTATTTTACCGTCCTCCAAAATAGCCGTACATGCCGTCTGAACGCGTAGAAGCGAATCCTCCGTCGAGTCGCTCGGCAACTCCAAGTCGCCCGCATCGGCGACGCCGATATCCTCCAAATCGCGATCGAGAATCGGACTGTACGATTCAAGCCCCCAAGAATCTCTTCTCATAGCGGAAGGGGCGAACCTCGCGCCGGAACGAAAAGACGCCTGACCGTCGAACGGCGCGCCGAAGATGACGAAGCGACTCGCCTCGTACGGCGCCTCACATCCGCAAAAGGTCGTCGCCTCACTCATCTCATCGAATTGTTGTTGGTCGTCCATCTTAATAGCCATTCTTTTCGACTTCACTGAAGTCGATGTCGACGCGATCTTCATCCTCTGCATCGAGCGTGTCCCCATTCGGTGGCCAGATCGTATCCCCGATGACACGCCTGTAGGTTTGGTCCAGTAACACACCGTCGTGAAGCAGGCGGTACACGTAATTGGGCAACGCGAACGCGCCGCGGTGAAGTTCGGTATTGTAGTAATCCGTCTTGATGTCTCGTGCATTCCAGCGATCGGGATCAAAATCATTGAGGGGATGGTAGCGATCCGACATAAAGCCAAACAGCCAATGACCTGCCGGATAAACCGGGATGTGCGCCTGGTAGACAAACGTGTTCTTGAAAATCGGCGAGGTCTTCTTGTATGTCGACGCCGCCTCTTCGGCATCGTTATGGTAAAAAGTGCCTTCGTGCTGGTTGACGAGAATGCCGCCGTCTCTCAACGCGTGACTGCAGTTGCCGTAAAACTCTTTCGTGAAAAGGCTTTCGCCGGGACCGAACGGGTCGGTCGAATCGACGATGATGATGTCGAACATATCGCGACAGCGCCGCACATACCGCAGCCCGTCCTCAAAAAGCAATGTCACGCGCGAATCGTCATAGGACGTCGCCACCGTCGGGAAAAATTCCTTTGCGACATCTACGACCAAGCTGTCAATTTCGACCATCACGATTTCCTTGAGGTCGTCGTAACGACAGAGTTCGCGGAGCGTTCCTCCGTCTCCCCCGCCGATGATGAGCACTCTCTCAGCTTTAGGATGAACCGCCATCGGAACATGCACGATCATCTCGTGGTAGATGAACTCGTCTTTCTCAGTCAACATAACAACGTTGTCCATCACGAGCATGCGTCCGAATTCATACGTGTCAAACACTTGAATATGCTGGTAATCGGAATATTGGCCGAAGAGTTGCTTCCTTATACGAAAGTCCACTTTGAAGTCCGTTGAATGAAATTCACTAAACCACAGTTCCATCGTGTGCCTCCTTCCGGGCGGGTTGCGTATAACATTTGGTCAATTTCTACTTTTCGGTCAGCACGTAAAGCTTCTCGACGGCGCTATCTTCCGTTCCCGTCATTCTACTCCCTTTTTCCTTCGCAAATCGGATATAGGTAAGCACCTCCGCCGTCACACGTTCACCCGGTGCGAGGATGGGAATCCCCGGCGGATAGCACATGATCGACTCGGAGGCGATGCGTCCCTCGCACTTAGCAAGAGGCAGCTGTTCCGACGGTGCATAGAAAGCCTCTGCAGGCGTCATAACGACAACGGGCGGGATATACTCATTGACGAGGTGTCTGGCGGGTTCTTTTCCGTATGTGAAACGAATATCGGCAAGCGCCGCGATGAGCCGCTCAATCGCGACCGGACGATCGCCCACGGAGAGAATCGCGAGGCAGTTGAGCATATCGCCGAATTCGATCTGAATGTCATACTCGTCGCGGAGGATGTCGTAAATCTCGATCCCCGACAGGCCCATCTTGATCGTATGCAACGGCAACTTGCATGAATCAAACGCGAAGAAGGCATCGCCGTCACAGCGTTCCTTGCCGAACGCGTTATACCCGCCGATCTGGTTAATCTCGTCGCGTGCGTAATTGGCGAACTCAATCACGCGTTCGTAAATCTTTTGACCGCGCAATGCGAGATTTCGCCTCGTGATATCGAGCGATGATAGAAGCAGATACGACGCGCTCGTCGTCTGCGTCAAGTTGATGATCTGGTGGACATAGCCGCCATCTTTACGCATACTCGGTCCGAGCAATAACAACGAACTTTGCGTCAAGGATCCGCCCGTCTTGTGGAGCGAAACGGAGCTCATATCGGCACCCGCATCCATCGCCGAGACGGGAAGCGCGTCCTGAAAATAGAAATGCGTTCCGTGCGCTTCATCGACGAGCACGCGCATATCTGCCGCATGCGCGATTCTGACGATCTCCTTGAGATTGGGACAAACGCCGTAATATGTCGGATTATTAACGAACACTGCCACAGCATCCGGGTGCTCGCGAATTGCCACCTCGACGTCCTTAACTGACATCGCGAGCGGAATACCGAGTTCCTTGTCGACGAAAGGGTTGACATAGATAGGAACGGCGCGCGCCAGAATCAAGGCGTTGATCGCGCTCCGATGTACATTGCGCGGCATGATGATCTTGTCGCCCGGCGAACAATTTGAGAGGATCATCGCCTGCACGGCAGACGTCGTGCCGTTCACCATAAAGCGGCAACTGTCCGCACCGAATGCGTCGGCGGCTAACTTTTCCGCTTCCATGATGACGCCCGTCGGATGGATCAGCATGTCGAGCATCTTCATCGAATTGACGTCAACGGATAAACACTGTTTGCCGAGGAACGCCGCAAGCTCTTCGTTGCCGCGCCCCTGCTTATGCCCGGGCACGTCAAAAGAGACGATCCTCCGGCGCCGGTAATCGAGCAGCGCGTTGTGGATCGGCGCCTTCGTCTGGTCTAATGCAAATTGACGCACATCAGATCTCTTCAAAAATGTTTCTCCCGTTATAAATCTCAAGCATCTCGCGCTCGAGCGCTTGGCGAATCTCCGCCTGTTCGCTCTCGCAAATCTCATGCACATCGCGATTGAAGATATAGCGGTCAAGATCGATCTCGCGAAGAATCATGCGTGTGTGGTAGAGATTCGAGTGATAGACATTGACATCCATCGTGTTGTAATCATCGAGCGTCTCAACGGAGATGAAATCCTGAATCGAGCGCACAGGATAATCGTTGAAAAGTTTCGTCCCCGCGGTATTGCGCGTAAAACCTCGCACGCGGTAGTCGATTGTGATGATATCCGATTCAAAATTGCCGATCAGATAGTCGAGCGCTACAAGCGGCGTCACGCGCCCGCATGTCGATACGTCGATATCGACGCGGAACGTCGAAATCGAACGGCTCGGATGCGACTCGGGAAATGTGTGAACCGACACGTGACTCGTATTGAGGTGTGCTTGAATCGCCGTTCCCGGTACATCTTGATGCGCTTGATTCACCTTTTCCAATGCCTCGAGATTTGCTTGGATCGCCGTTCCCGACGTCTCGAGAATCCCTCGATTATTCGTCGGATCGACCTCGTGGTCCTTCAGCGGTGCCTCCGCAATCAAAATACTGACGGATGCACCTTGCGGCGTGTAGTCCTGTTTCGAAAGATTGAGAATATGCGCCCCGATAATATCTGTAAGGTTGCGCAGGATGCCCGTTAACCGTTCAGAATTATACTGCCCGTGAATGTATTCGATGTACTCGCGTTTCTCTTCCTCCGTCTCCGCATAGCAGACGTCGTAAATATTGAAACTCAAGGTCTTCGTTAGATTATTAAACCCGTAAAGTTGAAGATTGCTTTCCAATTCGCCACCTCCGGAAGAATCTAGGCAAAGGCCTGAACAACATTCTATCACGCATGGCAAGAGAACAAACCATGTAACAGAAAAACTTCTCCGGATCACTATCCCGACAAAAAATGCCAAAAAAAACCGGACGGTCGCGATACGGATCGTCCGGCTTCATTATGTGAATCAACCGTTCTATTCAAACAGACTTGGCGACTCTTCTTAACCTTTTTGCCTCGGCATTTTAACCTTCACAATGTCGACCTATTTTACTTCATAACGACATTTCGTAAACTCCCACTCACCGATCTCAAATTTCTTCGCCTCGATATACCTCATCAGCTGACGCGTCTCGATAAACTCATCCGTAACGGTAACGAGGAATTGTCTGTTGTCGTCCTTTTCTACTAAATAAAACGCTTTGTCCGTGTTTTTAACACTGTTGATAACACCGGGAATGCCGAAAGGCCCATCCGTTAAAAATCCAATCATGTTGTCAATCACCTTTTCGCCCTTTGTTAATTTCAGTTTCCCAAGCAATGGACGAATGGTCGCATCGGGAAATTTCTCCCGGATCACGCGATCTTTTTTCTTTTTCTTGCTCCCGTCTCCGTAATCCGACAAGTTGTACGCTTCGCGGATGACAAAATCCGTAACAGTCTCTCCGTTACCGAGCAGATAATCGACGCTCACATTCAGAAGCTGGGCCAGCGTCTTCAGATTATCCACATCGGGAAGACCTTTGTCCGATTCCCATTTGGCAATGGCGGATCTCGAAAGCAACATCTTCTCTGCAAGCTGCTCCTGAGTCAGTCCGCACTGCTTTCTCGCTTCTTTAATTTTTTCTCCTAATGTCATGTTCATGACCTCCAATCTTTTAGATTACGCCCTCATTCTAGTTGGAGGATTTTCGCCGACAATGGACTTTGCGTGTCATCGCCGTTACTTTCCGTAACAAAGCTCATATTTATTGAAACATCAACAATGTAGCGATGTAAAACTCAATCAAAGTCATCTGAATTTATCATATCATCTTCGTATAGTTTCAGTAGAGCTATCAAACAGGCCACTTGTACTGAACAACCATTTTCGACAAATTGGCTCCGATCATACGCTGAGGCGCATTACTTCCTCGTAATTACTCCCGAACTCCTCGATAAACTTTGAGCATGAGCAACTACATAGAAAATCGACATTGAGCACGAGCAATTATGCTTGGACATTAATCGTAGCGTGAGAAATATATGTAGACAAATAATTAAGGCATGAGCAATTACATCGAAAAATACATCTGCGGGAAATTCGCGCTTGATTACTGGGATGTACCATCAATCCGGGGTAAAATTGAGCCTCCCAACATGATCTTCCCCGAAGAGTACGTCATCTTCACCGACAAGCCCATTTATCGCCCCGATCGAGCCTTGTTACATACCTGTTGCATCCTCGGAGCAGAAAAATACGTGGAAGGACAAGCGTGTACACTTCCTTTAGTCTTTCTTCAAGTCGCACAGGAGTATAGTATCCACGAATTAATCTATCTCGGCCTTCAAATCTGTTCCTATCGCGAAGGTAATCGCCCTCGAAGCACCGTCGAAGAGTTGCGTGCCTGTGCGGAAAAACTGCAAGGACACCAAGGACGCAGAAAAGCTCTAAGAGCCATTCGCTATCTCGAGAACAACTCGCGCTCACCCATGGAATCAATTCTTTACATGTTCCTTCGTTTGCCCAATGCCCTCGGGGGTTGCGGGTTTAACGAGATCGTCCTCAACAAGGAAATTGTACTCGCTAAGGGTAACAAAACCTACTTTGCCGACCTTTATGTACCTTCATGCAAGCTCGATATTGAGTACGACAGCAAAGAGTTCCATAGTAGCGCTTCAGAATTATCGAAAGACCGGGAACGTGCCGCACACTTGGAAGCGGAAGGTTACCGTGTCGTTTCAGTGGGCTACTCCCAGCTTAGCAACCTAGAAGCCTTCCGAAACTTGACACGCCAGCTTTCTCGCCTTATAGGAAAACGCATCTACATCCGTGCCAGAAAGTTTTTTGAGAACTTCGTTGCTTTATGTGATCTGCTTCAAAGAAAAGGACACAGCATTCGCTCACGTTTCCGCAAAATTCACCTAAACGAGGTACCTTGGCATTCCGGAGTCCGCAAAGCCTACGAAATCTATCTTGTTGCGTGGAATCGACTTATCCGGCATCCTAACCGCTCATTAGTATTAACGCGCGCACCATAAACAGCCAGCTCGTTTTGATCAATATCAAATCTTCCGATTGACGCTACTCAACAGCCGAAAAGCATCCTCGAAGGCTCGGTGCTGACCCGTTACGCTATAAAATCTCTTTTTCTATAGAATCCCCTTTCACAATCAGCGCACCACTCGCGCACAAATCCCCCAACACACAAAAATTCATCTTATGCACATCCTTTTAAGCACCCTACACCACCACTCCCATCCTCCTCTGTACAATTTTTCAATTTGCTTTAAAAAACTGCAATACTTGAGAAGAGATTTGTGCTTCAGGGAGCAAATCTGCCATCCAGCACGCCTCACCTGTGCATTTTTTCAGTTCTAAGTAAAAAAATGTACGAAGGTGGGAGTTTAGTTCACTGGGAGCTGGTTAGTGTGGTTGGAAACAGGGTATAAAAAGACGGCACATTTCTTGAGTCGTTTATATAAAAGAAGGCGCCACCCGACGGCTCAGACAGCGCCCACTTTGGCGTCCCAGGCAGGAATTGAACCCGCATCCGCAGCTCCGGAGGCTACTGCCTTATCCATTAGGCCACTGGGACGTGCTTCGTTATTTTAGTATAGACGAGCTTGAAACTCAAGAAAACACGTAACGCCAACGCACATCATTGAACGGAGAGAGCCATATTACGAAACTCGCCAAACGGCACTCTACTGCTGGTTCCTCCGAATTTCGGCGACACAAAGGTTAATCTGATCTACGCCCTGTGGTCACGCCTCTTGTTCGAGCCCATCGGGGCGTCCGAAGAACGGGCAGTCATTGTGGATGCACTCCCTGTTTCGCTCATAATAAGTGCATTCAGGGTAGCTCATTGGCATGGTAACGCCTAGATACTCCTTCGTCCATTCAACAGCCACTTCTATGGCGAGTCGCGACACGCGTTTGCAACAGCGAGGGCCTCCTATGGCCGTCATCGCATCGAGGCATCTAGCGGTCACCTGTTGCGGGTAATTCCACGTATCTTTCTTGAGTGGTGAGCCATCGAGCACGATACACGCATAGATTCCGGCTCCGACCGCCGCTCCGCACGCGCCCCAATAGCCGCAATACCCTCCCGGTACTTGCGAACCGCGCTCAAAAGCCAGCTCGAGCGCTTTCTCATAATCTATTTCTCCCCCGTTGTTCCGATAAGCCGTCACCAAGACTCCGGGGACTATGCTGTGGTGTTCGGGACCGTGCATATGCACTTTTTCCATCTCAAATACGTGAAGCAAGATCTTTATCGGATCCTTTTCAAACGTATGGCGCAGAAACCACTTCACATCACTTTTAGAGGCGGAATGGCACACATCACAGACGAAGTGTCCATCCTCACAATAGACACGCGTCTCGAAAATTTGTCCGCAGATCGAACATGGACGGCTAATCGCTTGCTCGGCGTAGATGAGGTCTTTTCCACAAACAATGCATCCAACCAGATGGTATTGATCGCTTGCAGGCTTCTTGATGACCTCTTTACTTGAGTTGTCTTTCTCTTTTCGCTTTATCGAATATCGTTTTGGCATTTGCTTGACCTCTCATTAGCTAGTCGTACCATTTCCATTCTAGATGATTTTACTCGCAATTTCTCTGAACGACGGGATCCATCATCTGGTGACAATGTTCTCCGCCGATATTTGGCAAAACATGTGTGTCTTCTCTTGAGCAGAGTTCATGGGTAAACAACTGCTTAACGTGCTATTATGTGGCTACAAAAGGAATGGAATGGCATGGCCTGTGAGGCAAGGAGAATTAACATGCTTATCATCATCTTAGCTCTTGTTTTAGGGTTTATTATGAGTATTTTTGGACTCGCTAAGCGCTACTAGCGCAACTTCGCTACTGATGCGGAGGCTACAACTTGAGTTCAGCCATTTGCTGTTCTCGTATAGGTCGAAACAATCCTCGTAAATAATGCTCCTGCAAGAGACACTGAATGACGAACAAACTTGACAGACTCATACTGACGTGCTAAAGTATCAAAGCGTTTCGAGTAACTGCTCGTGTGGCGGAATCGGCAGACGCAGCGGACTTAAAATCCGCGGGATTCCAATCCATGCCGGTTCGAGTCCGGCCACGAGCACCAATCTAAACAAGAACACCGCGGAGTGGAGCAGCTGGTAGCTTGTCGGGCTCATAACCCGGAGGTCGCAGGTTCGAATCCTGCCTCCGCAACCATAAAAAACCCCTGTGGCTCTACGCTTACAGGGGTTTTTTGTTTAATACGCATATCACTTAAGCAATTGAGATTTGCCCTCAATTAAGCCCTCAACTCAAAGGAGTTTTACCGTGTTAGATGAATTTTTGGGTGGCTACACTCATTTCATCGAGATTAAATGCAATCTTCACGAAGGCGGTTTAGAGACGTTGGTGTATGCCTTAATACCGATTGAACTGTTGAGCTAGGAGGAGATTATGAGAATAAGGGAAATAAGGCAAATGTTACACCATGACAAATTGAGCCGCCATTTGAGTGAAATGCATTAAAAAATGGTATTCTTATTATAAGCTACCGGTTTTATATTCGTACTACACATAGTTAATGGAGTCGAATGAAGCTATGAATGATTTTATTTTATTTACTAAGAAAACAAACAGATATCTCTTAATTATCCTTACCGTTCTACTTTGTTTTACTCTTGTATCGTGTGGAAACACAGATTCTCGTTTTGATGAAGCGAAAATCCCGCTAGGATTAAATGTACAAGATAATCGAAACTACCCTTCAACTAGCGTTCAAGAGGACGGTGAGAGAGGGACAGTTGCCATCAGTACTGATAACCCTCCAGAAACGACAACAGCCACAACGCCTTTATCTTCAACTTCAATTAGTACTGAAACGGAAACACCTACCGAAACGACGCAAGATCAGCATGTAGTTCCTCCTGCGAATTCAACATTTTCAGTTAAGTTTATAGATGTTGGTCAAGCCGATGCAGCATTAATCGAATGTGATGGCCATTACATGTTGATTGACGGAGGCAGTAAAATTGACTCCAGTCGGATGTATACGATCCTTAAAAATACGGGTGTAACGAACTTAGACATCGTGGTTGGATCTCATGCACATGAAGATCATATCGGAGGTCTCCCCGGCGCACTTAATTATGCTACCGCTGATTTAATTCTCTGCCCCGTTACCTCTTATGACACTAAGGCGTTTAGAGATTTTGTGAAATACGCAAATCTAAAGGGCAATGGCATTGTAGTTCCCCGCATAGGGGCAAAGTATCCGCTTGGAAGCGCAACGGTAACGATTCTCGGCTTAAACGCCGGCAGTGATGCAAACAATACTTCTATTGTGCTGAAAGTTCAGTACGGTGCTACATCATTCCTGTTTACCGGTGATGCAGAACGCGAAGCAGAACAAGCCATTCTCAATTCCGGCGTAAATCTATCTGCGACAGTGTTAAAAGTTGGTCACCACGGAAGTGATACAAGTACAACATACCCTTTCTTAAGAGAAATCATGCCCAAGTACGCAGTTATATCTGTGGGCAAAGGCAATAGCTACGGTCATCCGGAAGACAACCCGCTCAGTCGTCTGCGAGACGCTGACGTGACTGTGTATAGAACTGATTTAAATGGCGATATTGTCTTTACGTCAGATGGGAGGTCAGTCTCCGTTTCAGTTGCAAAGCAAGCTTCATATGAAAGCATTATGACTCCCGGTGGAGCCGTGGTTGTAGTCACTACCGTCACAACACCTGCTAAAACAACCAAATCAACAAACACTACAACTAAAACCGAGCCAAGCAGTACGACTACCACTACCAAACCAAGTAGTACAACCACTACCACAACAGGCAAGGTAAAATACATTGCAAACACAAATACGAAAAAATTCCATTACCCTGATTGTTACAGCGTCACGCGAATGAAGGAAAGTAATAAGTGGTATTTTACCGGCTCGAGAGACGAACTTATTGAGCTCGGATATAGTCCATGTGGCAACTGCAAACCTTAAATTTGATTTCCTCTCCGCCCCGGCTTCCCCCGGACCGAGACGGAGAGTGTTTTGGAAGTGAAGTAGATGTTTTACCTTCCTGATAGTTGGCTAATAGATATTAATAACAAAGAGAGAATTCTGTCTTTTGTCGATGAATATTACTTTTCGGATATCATTATAATTGGGTTCAATGATGACCGTGACGAAAAATTAATCGCACTCCTCGAAGAATTGAAAGAATACAAGTTGTTAGATATATTTATGAGGCACGAGATAGTGTTTCCAAATGCGTAAATAATCATGTAGGCGGTCCTCAAGAAAAAACCCTGATTTGATATAGTATCAAGTCAGGGCATTTATTTAGTTCGAGCAAAGAATCACTCCTTCAGCATCCCGAGATAATAATCCAACCGTTCGATAATGTATCGGGCTAATAGCTTCTCCATGGCGGACAAGTTGCGTTTCACGTGGTATTCGTCGAATGCGCTGTAATAAGATGCGCGGTCCGTAAACTTTATATCAATAGGAGGGTAACCTGCCTTCATCAGCTCCAAATTGACCAGCAATCGTCCGGTACGACCATTACCGTCGATAAATGGGTGAATGCTTTCAAATTCAAGGTGGAACCGCGCAAGTTTCGTTACGACATGCTCGATGCTGTCGCGATAATTTGCCATAAGCTGTTCCATTTTTGGCTGGATCAGGTATGGTTTCGCAGGCTCGTGTAGAGAACCCATGATGCGTACGGGAACCCGACGATATACACCTCTGTCCTCCCTTTTATCAGCCAAAACGAGGTAATGGATTTGCTGAATATTCTGCTCGGTCAATTGCATCCTGTTACGAACCATCTCCAGAACAAAATCAAAAGCCTCTTTGTGACCAACTGCCTCCATATGATCCCTTAGCGGTTTCTGATCAACCGTTAAACCGCGCAACACCATATCTGTTTCCCGAAGCGTCAGAGTATTACCTTCAATGGCATTCGAGTTATAGGTAAACTCGACGGTAAATTCTTCCATTAGACGAGCGACCTCACCCTCAGTCAGCGGACGGCAAGTGTCTAGTTCCGCTTTTTTGCGGTCAATCATGTTCAATAAGCTTTCGGAAGACTTAAATCGTCCATCAGCGGGTTTGACAGCATCCGCAGGAATAATCCAGCCGCGCCCCTCCCGAATTGCGCCGGAAATTCTTCCCTCGCCACAGAGAACACGGACACGACGGTCTGACAACCCCCATTTGTCTGCTGCCTGTTTTGTCGTCATAAACATACGCAATCACTCCAGTCCACAATTGAAGTATACAACCTTTGCGGAATAATACCAACCCTATCGGAATAATAGTTTGTCTTTTAGCGGAATAATACAATTGCCATCACACAACTGCCTATCTCCTCGCAATCTTTGATCGTTCCACACGCAGAGCATTTCACACACCTACGCCAAACATTTAACGGCAACACTCAAGGCTAAAGGAGCCAAGATCGAAGTCTCGCTGATACTAAACAGGTTTTTCGCAGAGGATGCGACTTCAATTTCAGAGCTACTTAAACGACTTGAACCTAACTAGTTCGGCTTCGTCGTACCAATATTCACCCCTCACGGTCATATGATGGATTTTGAGCCGTATAGGGCTTCGATGGAAACGGTACATGCCACTAGGGAGTATTTCGCGGAATGGACGCACTGATCAAGACGTTGAAAGGATTGCCTCAAGAATTGGTCTATGGTGATTTTTAAAGTGCGGTTTACCGAGGACTGACAGAACTCGGTGTTCCGACAAAAATCTTGGCATTGTAAAAGATATGTTTCGTATGGAATTACATATGAGCTTAAGTATTTGAGAACCCCCTGCTCGATTTGCCCTACAAGGGATAATCGCAAGGATTCTTGTGACTTATGTATTTGAGAAATTTCGGTTCGATTTATCCGGGCAATTTAATATCCGAAGACACCTTCTAATGATTCATCGTTTTCGATCCATTCATTGACGTCAATGAGTCGGTAGTCGTCTTTCGTGTCGCGGACATAAACTTCCTTGATCCCGGCATTGATAATCAGGCGCTTACACATGGAGCAGGGCATCGCGTTTTTGACGTACTCACCCGTTCCGACTTCCTTGCCGACGAGGTACAAAGAGCTCCCGAGAAGCTCGCTGCGCGCTGCGCTGATGATCGCGTTCGCCTCCGCGTGAACGCTGCGGCAGAGCTCATAACGCTCGCCGCGCGGGACTTTCAAGCTTTCGCGGATGCAATATCCGAGCTCGTTGCAATTCGCACGTCCGCGAGGCGCACCGACATATCCCGTCGAGATCACCTCATCGTCTTTGACAATGACAGCCCCGAAGTGACGGCGAATGCAAGTCGCTCGTTCACCGACGACTTCCGCCAAGTCGAGGTAATAATTCACTTTGTCTCTTCGTTCAAAAACGGTGCGCGATTCCATGTTACAATCTCCGATAATTAAAATGTCTTCTAGCGGTGAGGTAAAGTATTGCATCCCCTCACCTTCTAGAGAGTGGTGTCCTTTTATTTTATGCCATGAGCGATCTTTTCTTCAACTGAATCGCTTGGATGGCTTCCGATTCCAGTGTGATTCAAACCGAGCGTAATCGTTGTTTGAACTTATCGTGTAATATCTGATGGTAGTCATGCAATATCATGTTAGGTTGTATCACGCAATCAGTCGAGGTGTAGTGTCCCCTGTGAATTGGATTTGCATCTCTCAGATGCTCCATAGAGTACTTCATGTAACAGAGTTGATTCCCATAAATGCGAAACAAAAAACCGCCCAAAGGCGGTCTTTTGTGCAAGCGGTGGGTGTGCCTGTCCCCACATCTCATTTCTCACCAGTCTTTTCGACCCGGTAGCGTAGCGACACTTGCCTCTCGGCTTCTCTACATCGCCTGCAATTAGATTGT
>JAAZKT010000047.1 GCA_012799695.1 Clostridiaceae bacterium | reverse complement strand
GTCCCGTTCATCAGCGCAAGGTCGAGAACCGCCCCGGCTCGCTCAATGACATCTTCGTCCGTATACGTTTTCTTTCGATCCCAGATGATCTCGATCGCTTCCGTCAACGTGCCGCTCACGTTCTTGCGTACGGTATCGAGGATGTTGACCTTATCGAGATGAATATGAGGATCAATGAATGCGGGGACGAGCAGATTCCCCTTTGCGTTGATCGTCGTGTCAGCTTTCTTGTCGAGTCCCTGTCCGATAGCGGCAATTGACTTGCCTTCGCAGTAGACATCCCATAAACCTTCGCGCCCCCGCAGGGTGCAGTGTTGAATAAGTAGTGACATAATGGCTCCTTTCTCTACCCTCGCGTATAGTTCTCAATTGTTTTTTATCGTCATGACCGCCTTACACATCGAAGCATGTTCGGCGGTCATGATTTATATTCTACAGCAGTCTCAGACGTGACCTCATTTGCATAACGAGCACGCAATCCGGATATCGATAACACTATTTTGCCAATGTTTTGGCCGCCTTCTCGATAGCATTTGTGATCGGAATATAACCGGTACAGCGACAGAGATTTCCTGCGATAGCATGCCGGATCTCGTCACGTGTAGGAGTCGGGTTTTCCATAAGAAGAGCATAAGCGCTCATAATGAATCCCGGCGTACAAAAACCGCACTGAACGGCATCGCCTTCGACGAAGCATTCCTGTATAACGCGTCCGATCTCATCATCGCGCATGCCTTCGATGGTCAGAATCTCGGCATCCTGCATTTGGCCGGCTAGTACGAGGCAACTTGTGACGGCTTTTCCGTTCAGAATGACCGTGCAAGCGCCACACTCGCCCACACCACAGCCTTCTTTCGTACCCATGAGACCTAGATCTTCTCGAAGCACATCCAGCATCCGCTTCCCCGGATCGGTTTCTACGGTGTACGGTTTTCGATTCAAGATAAATGACAGTTTGATGTTAGACATGGGTACCCTCACTTTAGTATATCGGCAAACAGCTTGCGCAATGAACGCTCGCTGATGTTGCGGCAGACGGGCTGCTTGTAGATGGTCGATTTGCGAATGCCTGCAATCTCAGGAATTTTGTCCGACAGTGCTTTCGCAACGCCTATGATATCTTGTTCGCTCGGGCGCTTGCCGACGAGCATTGCGCTGATGTCCGGGAAAAGCATAGGACGCGGGAACGTTGCGCCGACCGTCATGTCAAAGCGTGTAACAACGCCGTTATTGTCCATTTCCAGAAGCGTAGCTACCGTCATACGAGAAATGGAGAGAACTTTGCGACGTCCGACCTTGACGTAGTCATAGCGAACGTTGGGCGACTGCTTGGGGACACGAATCGTTGTAATAAGATCGTTCTGCGCGAGATTCGTTTTGTACGGTTTTGTGAAAATCGCCGTCATGGGTTCGACACGCGCCTCACCATCGCGTTCAATGACCAGTTCCGCATGCAACACGGCGAGCGCCGACATGGTATCAGCCGCGGGAGACGCGTTGGCCAGATTGCCGCCGATGGTGGCGCGGTTACGCGTTTGAAGCGATCCGACAGCTCCACAGGCTTCCGCGAGAATGGGAGCGTACTGTTTTACCAACGGATCATGAGAGATCGCCTCATGTGTTGTACACGCGCCAATCAACAGCATGTTCTCGGTTTCACAGACGCCGTGCAGCGCCTCGACCGGGAAAATATCGATAACGGTACAGTCTTTGTAAACATCGTCTTCGCGACCGTTGACAAGCACATCGGTTCCGCCGGCCAGAATAGTGATCGGGCCGTCCGCAGCTTTGGCAGCTTCGTGGAAAGCCTCTACCGTTTTGACCTGTATATAATTACGTATTTTCATATGTCGTTCCGCCTTCCTGTCTTTACGCCTTATCCACGGCGGCAGATGCCGCGTCAACGTCACGCTGTTTGTCTATCTCTTGTGCGATTTCCATGACGCGCTCCAAGTTGAACGGAAGCTCTTTGATCGCACCGGGCTTACCAAGTGCCATATTCACGGCGCACGCGATCGCCGCAGCGGCCGGTTCGGTCGCCGGCTCACCAAGCGAGCGCCCCCCGAAAGCGGAACGCGGGTCGGGATGACCGTTCAGAATAGGCTCATTGGTATCCGGAACGTCCATAGCAGTCGGGAGCAAGTAATTGTTAAAGTTTAGATTGCTGATGGCGGCAGTTTTGTCGCTGTGTCCGAGATCTTCGATCAGCGCCATGCCTTGCCCCATGGTCAAACCACCGTATATCTGACCTTCAGCGAACTGAGGATTGATGATACGGCCAGGGTCGTGGCAACCTGCCATCTTGACAACGTGGACGGCACCCGTATCGAGATCGACTTCGACTTCAGCGGCATGGCACGAGTACGTATAGGAGTAGAAAGGTTCTCCATATCCTTTTTCCTCATCCCAGTCCGTGATAGGTATGGCGTACGTGCCGATGGCAGCAGGTGTCAGATTATACCCATAAGCAATATCGACAACCTCGTCGAACGAGAGATCGTATTCGCCAAAGCGAACTCGGTCGTCTTCGTAAGTGACCTCCCCGATGTCGTCACCGTACTTCATGGAAAGCCCCTGATTCAGAATCAGTTTAAGGCTTCTGCAAGCATCCGCGATGGCACCGCCGCCTAGCATGGTACCGCGAGAGGCGATACAGGCGCCGGTTGCGGGCGAGCGCGACGTATCGGTTTCACCCAAGGTGACGCGATCCAGTTTTACGCCCATGCCTTCTGCGACCATCATCATCTGCACAGTACGAAGCCCTTGACCGATTTCAACGAGACCGATATTGGTGTGAATACTGGCATCTTTCATAACTTCAATCAGCACGCGAGCGACGTCGAAGCCATTGCCGTCCGCGCCTACGCTTGCGCCGCGCATTGATGTGCTGATGCCGACACCGCGACGGACACGGCGCTTCGGATCTTTATTTTCTTCCTTGTACTGCTTGAATTTTCGATCAAAATCGATCGCTTCCGCTGCTTTTTCCATCACTTCGACGATTGAAACTTCATGAAAGTCCATCAAATGACCGCAGGGGCTGACGTCACCGTTCCTGAGAAGATTCTTACGACGGAATTCCGTAGGCGTCATACCGAGCTTGGCAGCCAGTGTGTCGATGGTATTTTCTAAGGCGAAGATGGATTGGGGCGTGCCGAAGCCACGCATCGAACCGGTATGATTATTGTTGGTCAGGACTGCCGTCGAGCAGGAGTGGACGTTATCAACATTATAAGGTCCAACGCCGAGAACAGCTGTTTTGTAAGCGACGGGCGGCGACATGTTGATATACGCACCGGCATCCAGTATAGATAACATGCGTAGCGCGGTCATCGTTCCGTCCTTTTTTGCGCCGATTTCTATGTCAAATTCAATTGGATGGCGCTTATAGCTTTCGCGAATGGATTCATCACGCGTCAGAGTGACTTGGGCGGGTCGTTTGGTTAGAAGCGCGATCAGGCTGACACGAATCGCGTTGGCCTCAGCCGTTTCGATTTTGCCGCCAAACGAACCTCCAACCGTGCTCGGTTTAAAGATGATTTGCGACATCGGGATGTTCAACATCCGGTGAATGGATATCCGCGCGTTATAAGGTGCCTGCATGGAGCCGTATACCGTGACTTCGTCGCGCATCGGGCTCGGTACAGCGGTAACCGATTCAGGCTCTAGGTACGCGTGCTCGACGAAATGAGTTTTATAATTCGTCTTGACGATGACCTCAGCTTCTTTTAACGCCGCCTCGGAGTCGCCTTTGTTTACATGGACTTCCCCACAGATATTATCCGGGTATTCCGGATTGATGGCGATATCACTTTCCATCGCCATTTTTGGTGAGGCGAGAACGGGCAGGTCCTCATAATCCGCATAAATGCGTTTTGCCGCCTCATTGGCCTGTTCCTGTGTTTCCGCAGCGACAACGGCGATGACATCACCAAAATAGCGCACACGGTCACATGCCAGGGCGTACTGATCTCTGAACAGTTCGCCGAACATCTTGGCGCCGGGAATATCCTTTCCCGTCACCACTTTGACAACACCGGGCATTTTCTCTGCTTCTCCGATGTGAACGGCTAGGAGTTTCGCATGTGCACGCTCACTGTAGACGTTCTTGCAGAAAAGCATATTGTTTAGACGGATATCGGCACCATACTGCGCCGTTCCTTCAGCTTTCGCCCAAGCATCAATTCTTTCAATGTTTTTTCCTAGAGTTGATGGTCTTTTCATGTCGTGCCTTCCCTTCTGACACTATTTGGATGTAGCGTGTAAGATTATTGTAACTAATTACATTGCTAATGTCTATTATTTATTCATAGTATTTTTGAGTTGTGAATGATCAACGCCAACTAAGCCGGATACTCTGATCGGGACATCGCTCAACGCAAAGTCCACAACCGTCACAACGCGACGTGTCGGCTACGATTTCCCCGTTGTCGTTACGCGTGATAGCCTCTTTTAGGCAACTTTGCTTACATAAAGTGCAATCCGTTCGTGTACAGGGTTTGCTGTTCGTTGCGACAAGTGTGCGCGGAACGATATCTTCGAAAGGTCGAAGTGACGCAAGGGCAGCGCCGCGGATATCGTCGATGCTCTTGTAGCCGTGCGACGCCATCCAGTTCTCCACAGAGGCAATAATGGAATAAATGATATCGTAGCCGTAAAGCTGAATCACAGATGCGAGTTGTACCGCTGTCGCCCCCAACATGAGAAACTCCAGCACATGTTCGAAATGGAGAACACCGCCGGAACTGATGACCGGTAGCCGGGAATATTGGCGCAACATAGCCGTCATTGCCAAGGAGACGGGGCGGATATTCGTTCCCGTATAGCCGCCGTAAGTTGGCATCAAGACACGCTTTTTTTCAAGGTCGACGCCTAATAGTCCCTTAAGCGCATCGATGGCGCTGAAAGCGGAAACACCGGCATTCTCCAGTTCTTTTATAAAATACGGGGACGACGCCGATTCGTAGGATAGTTTGGCCATGACGGGGATATCGACTGTATCCACGAGGGCACGAATGAAGTCTTCCGTATCGGGAGAGTGATAACCGATAAGTTTGTTTCTTGAGCCAATGGGAGCGGATAGACTGATCTCAAGCGCATCGGCACCCATATTTTCCAGTTTCTTTCCTAGATAAGCCATTTCAGATGCTGATGTGCCCCAAATGCTGCAAATAATCTTTGCGTCTTTGCGGTCGATTCGATCAAGCACGCGCTCCCATTCTTCAAGATGGAGGTTGGAATAGAGCATGGTATTGAAGAGTTGCTGATCTTTCATGAAGAGACGCGGACTGATGCGTTGCCGTTCTTCAAGGCAGATGGTTTCGGTGATAACGGCGGCTGCTCCGGCATCGATGCATCGCTGGATCCCCTCAGCATTTCCAGCCCAGGGACCTGCCGCCGTGATGATCGCATTCTTTAGTGTCATGCCTGATAGATTCACATCGTATGCCATGTCGATTACCTCACCTTAGTCAAACCATTCGTAGATGTCTTGCGTGTTGCCGCACGATTCCCGAATTTTAAGTTTCGGCTGAAGAATCAGATCATGCGGCATGTCTACATAGGGTAACGTGCCCTCTATTTGGTCGATCAGCATTCGCGCAGCGGCCATACCGAGTCTCTTTGAAGGAAGCTCAAGAGCTGTAAGCGCCGGAGAAAGGACGCTACAAACGGCAGAGTCGGTTAGGCTTGCAAGTGCCAAGTCGTCCGGAATGTTGATATGCGCATCGCGCGCCGCCTTCATTGCCCCGATCGCTTGCAGATCACTTGCGGCGATGAGCGCTTCCGGCATGCTTTTGCTTTGGATCAGCCGCTGTACAGCCAGATAGCCGCCTCGCACACTGTTTTCCGCTTGTGCAGACGAGAAAATGATAGTGTGCCCCGTATCACGTAAGGCGCGGTTAATTCCTGCAAATGCCTGTTCAGAAGTGTTACTATTCGCCTCATCAAAAAGAGCCATAATAATTTTGTGACCGAGCTCGATCAGATGCCGCGTCATACGTCGGGCGCCTTCTTCAATGTCTACGTAACAGAGTGTGTCACTGGTACAGACGCGATTCTTGCCGATGTGCACCCGCGGGAGCTCAAGATTTTGCATTAACAGTGTTTCTTCACCATTAAGCCGGGAATTGACTTGAATGATTCCGTCCACTTTGCGGTTGATCATCATGTCAACAAATTCTGCCTCGCGCGTAGGATAATTATTCGTCTGACCGAAGAGAACGGCATATTCTTTGTTGCCCGCTACCGTCTCCACGCCTGAAATGATTTGTTGAAAGAAATCTGTTTCAATACCGGGGATAAGCAGCGCAATTGTATTCGATGATTCTAAATTGAGACTTCGTGCAAACCAGTTCGGTGTGAAATTGTATTGCTGCATAACGCTTAGCACATGCTCACGTGTCTCGTCACGCACGCGTTCGGGATGGTTGACAACACGTGAAACGGTAGCGACCGATACGCCCGCAAGTTCAGCGATTCTCTTGATGTTCATCTGTTCACCACGTATATGCCATCTATGTGCAGTACGGATAAGTCTGCCCCTCAATCTTTAGCGATAAAAAAACGTCAAGATTCTTGTAAACACTTCCATTATACCTTAACAGAACGTAGGTAAAAGGAGCAATGATCTAAGAAGATCCGCAGATAGTTTTATGAAAATCTCTCAGGACGTACCCATTCTTATGTTGACATATCAAACAAGATGCCTTAAAGTGAATATACATTTGATATGTAAATAGTTACATATTGTGAGGACTCGGAGAAGGAGGTAATTCTATGAAAGAAGTTGCAAAAGATAAAGTTAAGCATGCCGACGTTGACTTTTCGCTTGAACGTGTACCGTTGACGGCACGTAAGCCGTTCATTGCGATGTTTGTTATCATGCTTGGCTTTACGTTTTTCTCCGCCAGCATGAGTGTTGGCGCAAAAATGGCGAACGGCCTTGATTTGACTCAATTTCTTTGGGCAGTTTTGATCGGCGGTGCAATCCTCGGTGCGTATACGGGAGTACTTGCGTACATTTCCAATGAAACCGGCATGAGCCTTGACCTGCTGACACACCGTTCATTCGGCACGATCGGCTCATTCCTTCCGTCTGCGCTAATTTCGTTTACGCAGATCGGATGGTTCGGCGTCGGTGTCGCGATGTTCGCGTATCCTGCCGCGGAGCTTCTCAAAATCCCCGTCTGGGTGCTTGTCGTGCTCGCCGGAATAGCGATGACATCGTCTGCGTACTTCGGGATTAAGGGACTTGAAATCGTCAGTTATGTGTCGGTACCCTTGATCACCATACTCGGAACCTATTCTATGATCACGGCAGTTAGAGATGGTGGTGGCATTGTCTCGATTTTTGACAAATCGACGGGCGGGATGACTCTGTTCGCAGCGATCGGGATGGTTATCGGATCCTTTGTGTCCGGCGGTACGGCAACACCGAACTTCACCCGTTTTGCCAAAACGAAGAAATCCGCCGTGATCTCAACAGTGATTGCGTTCTTCTTGGGCAACACGCTAATGTTTATGTTCGGTGCAGTTGGCGGTGCTTATACGGGACAAGAAGATATCTTCTACGTCATGATCGCGCAAGGTCTCGCGATCCCTGCTCTGATCGTTCTAGGCGCCAATATCTGGACAACGAATGACAACGCTCTTTATACAGGCGGACTTGGACTTTCGAACATCACGAAAATTCGCAAACGCCCCATGGTGCTCGTGTCCGGCGTAATCGGTACTGCCACGGCGATCTGGCTCTACAACAATTTTATCGGCTGGCTCAGCTTCTTGAACGCGACGTTACCCCCGATTGGTGCCATCATAACGATTGACTACTTCCTCAACCGCGGCAAATACACCGAAGAAAACGACGATAAACTACGCAAAGTAAACGTGTTTGCTCTTTTGGGTGTTGTCGCCGGCGCTCTCGTTGGAAACTTTGTGAAATGGGGCATTTCCGCGATTAACGCGATGGTCGTTGCATGTATCGTCTACTATCTAGGTACGAAGTTCTTCTACAAAGAAGAGAAACATGTCTAGTTAACCGTCGATACACTAAGTAAACAAAACCGCCGGAGGCATAAACGGGCTTCGGCGGTTTTTTATGAGTGAAAAGATATATCTGTATCCGTCTATTTTTAGCGAAAGGACGACATCTTATAAAAAAGAAGTAACAGCTTTATGTTTTACGCTGCCATAAAAAACATGACATTATTGAACGCCGCTCAGGAGCAAAGAACTCCCATTCATACGCGAGAGGTAATTATGTTCTATTACCGGATACGACGAAAAACAACCGATTACGACGAGCACCTTGAGCAATTATTTCCGAGCTATTACAATTGAATTATGATATCGTGTTTTGCCATCTCACTTTGTGGCAAAAGGATATTAGAAGGAGAATCTTTACCATGTTTAAGAAAATTTTAACCTTTTTGGCCATCCTAGCTCTTGTCCTTACTCTCATCGCCTGCGATAAGGATCCGGAGCAACCCAAGCCATTGCCGTCGGTTGACGGAAGCGCAGAGCCAGGGAAAACTGAACCTAAACCCGAACCGAGCGAGAGCGAGAAACCGCAAGTGCCGGATCCGGAACCGGGCGTACCTGCACCTGAAGGCTGGCCCAAAGACATCCCGACACCGGTGAGTGGCGAAATTTTGGGCGGTGGCTGGATACAAAGGATCTTCTACACAACCGACATCGTCTACAAACAGGCAGATATCGACGCCTACGGAGACCGTTTGGAATCTTACGGTTTTAAGAAACAGAAAGATCACAAGTACGGCAAAGACTGGCCTGACGCGCAAGTCTATTCCAATGGACAATGGGACGTGATTGTGGCAGAAGAAAACGATGTATTTGACTACTCTTACGTCAACTTTTACCCGCTTTTTGATGTCGTGGAGGACGGCTACGACGGGCAACCGGAAGGTTGGCCGGAAACGGGTGATTTCGGCGGATAAAAAAGTGCCGTAACTGCTGAGAGCGACAACTCCGGTAGCAGACTGGAAAATTAGCTCCCGAGGCAACGCGGTGCTCGCGCGAGCACCGCGTTGATTTTTGAGTCTCGGCTGTTCCCGCCGCGATCAAGGACACTGCAACGAACTGCATCGAGCCTGCATAAATGAAGGCGCTCATAAGGAAAACGAAAAAAGGAGAATAACCGGCATCGGACATCAAGACTCCAAAGCCCATGCCGAGAATAAGAAAGGCGGCGAGAATCGGCAACGTATCAATGAAAGCCGTTTT
>JAAZKT010000046.1 GCA_012799695.1 Clostridiaceae bacterium | reverse complement strand
TCTGTGTTTCATGCCAGCTTCCCCTGACAAGATTGCTCGCGTAGAAATAGTAAATCGGATGCTGTACGCCGCTTCCTCCCTCATCGAAGACGAAAGCGACTGCCTTTTTCACATTTTGAGAGACATACTTTCGAACGGGCGCCGTGTATCCGTACATGCGCTTAATAACTGCGGCGCTGTTCGTGCCCGACTTGACCATCGAGTCGCGGATGCACTGTGCAACTAAGACGGCTCCAAGGTAATCGTTGCCGAATTCGCCCATCACAAGTCCTTCCAATATTTGGCGGTCCTTGACTTTCAAGGGTCTGCCGACGTAATTTTTGTCGGGATTTTTAATCTCAATGAGGAACGGTCCGCCCTCTTGAACGTATCCGATAGTCGCCTCGCCCTGTTTCTCTTCAGCCTCTCCGAGCGTTCTCTTTTGCTCGGTTCCCGGGCGTTCGATTTCACTGCGTAGCTCAAGCGTGTCATTTTTATTCTCCTCGCGTGCGGGGAGTTCAATCAGAATCTCGGTAAATTGGGAATGATTTGAATTGAGATTTTCGACGGATATGTCCTGAACGTCGATATCTTGTGTGGGTGTAAATGATAATTCCCACGTTAAAGGCATGTTGCCTGATGGCAGTCGCTCGTGCTGACGAGCTTCTTCATCCTCGATGACGAGCAGATGGCGATCGAACCCTTCATAGTCGAAAACAAAGAGTTCTACCCCCTCGTCAAATCGTATCGGCGGCTCTTCGTCGCTCGGTTCCGTTGTTGTCTCTCTATGTGCCGGGATGCCGCCACGCGCATGCAGCACCGAAGTCGAAATCGGCACAGCCAATGCGATGACAGCCATCACGGCGCTAGCCGCTGTAACGGTAATTCTTTTCTTTGTATGTTTCATTAATTAATCCTTCTTTAAGTTGTTAGCTTCGCCGGCTAAATCAAAACAACCGAGTTAGATGATTTGCCCCACGTTACTAACTTTTCATGCCAAAATGTCATATTCCGGCTATTTCCCCATATGCAAAACAAAAACAATTAAAAAAACTGATTGCATAGTACGGGGGAGTTTTTTGGATGGTCTTAGTTTCTTAAAGATCGAGAAACGTTTCAAACGTCAAAATAACCCATTTATTCGCTTCACCCAATCGCTATCATTGTCAGTTGGAACGAGAACTGTCTGTGCAAATGTATTAAACATGCAGGCGATATCACGCATTTCTTGTCATTCTGTCAAAAAGCGCTTCCCGAACGAACAATGTTCGTCAACTGGACAAACTGCTATAAGCACTGGTATCAGGTCATTACAGGGGATAATAGGCTCAATGATACTCGTATCCTGCGGTCGGACATGGTATGATTTTGGGGCAACAGGCGATTGTAAAAGAGTATTAATCTCCTGTTTGAAAATCATATTCATTTCGGATGCTACTCGTTTTGGATTGTTGTTAATCCCGACGTGAAGTGAGGTATTCGAGTGAAATATCCTTGTCGTAGGAGAAAGGGGCAGAAAGTGGAATTATCTAATCGTGTGGGAAAAAAGGAGTTGTTGAGTTATATTCAGAGGCTTTCAGATGCATACGGGCCGTCCGGTTTTGAGCATGAGGTGGCGGCATTGACTCTTGAGCTTGCCGGACCGTACGGAGAAAGCTCTGTCGATTGCATGCAGAACGTGTATGTCAAAAGAGAGGGGTTCAAGGGTGACAGGCTACGCGTCCAACTTGATGCGCACCTTGACGAGATAGGCCTGATCGTTCACTCAATCTGTGAAGACGGCATGTTGCGGATCATGACGCTGGGGAGCTGGGTTCCCGAGCGCATACCGGCACACGCGTTTCGCGTGAGGACGCTCGACGGTCATTGGATTCGCGCTATTTCCGTGAGTACGCCTCCTCACTATATGTCCGAAAATGAAAAGCATCACGGCATCACGATTGAAGAAATCGAGCTCGATGTCGGCGCAAGGAACAGAGTTGAAGCGGAAGAAGCTTTCGGTGTGTATATCGCCGCGCCCGTCGCGCCGGATGTCACCTTTGCGTATGACGAGAAAAATGATCTCCTGTTCGG
>JAAZKT010000045.1 GCA_012799695.1 Clostridiaceae bacterium | reverse complement strand
GTCGGATAAGAGGTCGGCAGTACTTTTATCTCGACACTACCGCGACCATCGCGCTTTGCGCGTTTGGCGGCTTTTTTCAGTGCGACGGCGGCGTCTTTTTTATTGTCTTCGATTCCGAAAACAACATTTTCGATGCCGCACCAGAATGCTGTTGCAAGTGCTCCGGCGACGCACTCATAGGCGTTTTCCAAACATATACGATTATCCGTTGTAATGTAGGGTTCGCACTCCGCCGCATTGACAATGAGCGTATCAACTTTTTTGTCGGGCGGGGGATTGAGCTTGATATGTGTCGGGAAAGCTGCGCCACCGAGTCCGACGAGTCCGGATACGCGGATAGCCTCGATAAAACTTGCGTGATCCGTGACGACGGGCTTCTTGACGAGCTCCGAGACCGTATCTTTGCCGTCCGAGACGATGGTCACATACTGCGCGCGACTTCCGTCACTCAAAATCTGTTCTTGGACCGATTCGACTTCGCCGGAGACGCTCGCATGGACCGGTACGCTCCACGCGCCGAGCGGTTTCCCGAGAGGGTCTCCGATGTCGACGTGATCGCCCTTTTTCACAATTGATTCGCAACCGGGACCAACTTGCATGTCAAGAGGGATTGTTACACGGGAAAAACCGGAGAGCGGCTTGATAGCGAGACCGGCCGTTCCCTTCTTGTCGGCGGGGTGGATCGCCTGCGACAAGCCAAGCCATTTCATCTTCATACATTACCCTTTGCTTTTTGGAGATAGGAGATGCACGCGGAAAGCATGATAATTATGATTACTCTCCCATCGTTTCCATGCTTATTTATCTTATCCAGTTTAACGCTTGGAATCACATTCTTCAATGGTCAGCGAAGAGGATTGCTGTGATAGAATCTCACTTGATCAGTCAATGAACGGAGTTTCCATGCGCTCAAAAAAACAGGTCAACTTGCTTGAAGGTCGAATTCTGCCGACAATTGTAAAGCTTGCGACGCCGATTATGGCGAGTTCTTTTGTGGGGCTTGCGTACACGCTGACCGACATGTTCTGGGTCGCCGGATTAGGCGATCGCGCTGTCGCCGCCGTAGGGTCGTGCGGGACGCTCCTCTGGCTCGTCGACAACTTGTTTTCGATTCCGCGCGTGGGCGGGCAAGTGCTTGTCGGACAATCGCTCGGAGCCGGAGAGCAGGATGAGGCGAGGATGTGGACGCGAGCTGCGTTGCGCCTCGGGTATGCCGTGGCGTTCTTGGCGACGATTCTATTCATCTCGATGTCGGGCGTTCTCACTTCGATTTTTCAGTTCAATGAAGCCGATACAATCACTCGGATGGAGACGTATCTGCGCATTGTAAGTCTCGGTCTCATACCGAAGGTTGGTGTCAGGCTCTACAGTGCCGTTCTTACGGCGTCGGGAAACAGTTTCACACCTTTTGTCATCTATGTAACAGGGTTGGTGCTCAATATAATACTTGACCCGCTATTTATTCTCGTCTTCAAGTGGGATGTCGCCGGCGCCGCGATTGCGACTTTGATTGCTGAGGTCGTCGCGTACGTGCTTATGTTGGTGGCCGTCAAGCGGCATGAACTGTTTTCGAATCTGCGCCTTTTACGCGAGCGCTTGAATTTTCAGCTCTTGAAGCCTATTGCGAAACTTGGAGCGCCGATCTCCGTTCAAGGGGCGATGCACGCCTCGGTGACGATTCTGATCTCTCGCCAAACTGTCCGGTTCGGCGACCTTGCCGTGGCGGCTCAGAGGCTAGGGGCGCAAATCGAGAGTATTTCGTGGATGACTGCCGACGGTTTCAGCGTCGCGGTCAACGCTTTCATGGCGCAGAATTTCGGCGCTCGTTTATTTGATCGCACGGGTAAAGGATATCGTGTCGGTTTTTATCTTATCTCCTCGATCTGTACCGTGACCACGCTCATTCTCTATTTTCTCGGTGAACCGATCATGGGTTTCTTCTTCTCAGATCCGGTGTCGATTGTGCACGGTCGCGACTATCTGCAAGTTCTTTCCGCCTCGCAGTTGCTCCAAGGGCTGACCTTGCTGACGAGCTCCGCTTTTTCCGCGCTCGGTCAATCCTTTATCCCCTCAATCGTCATGACGAGCTTCATGATGTTGCGCCTGCCAATCGGGGAGGCGCTCTCTGCCACGTCGCTCGGCGTTAAAGGCATCTGGTGGTCTTTTTCCATGACGACGAACGTCGCAGGCTTGATACTCATCGCGATTTTCCCGTTCTTCATGCGTCGCCTGCGACGTAAGGAGGATATATTCCGGCGAGGACAGCGTCAGTAATATTCATGATGCCGTGACCTTTTTGTCATTCGTTTCCGTATCCGTTTTATTTTGCTTATCTCGCTTGTATCAGTACCTCCGGAAGTAGCGGTAATATTGCGCTATCCGTAGCCTTGTGCATTTTTTCGTGTTGCAATCTAGACGCACAGTGTTTAGAATAAGGATAACTATTTTAATGCCTCTAGAGCATTTGTAACACCTTTTGGGGCAATAGAAAGAGGTGCAGATTATGAGTACATACAGAGTCGCCGTGTTTACAGGAGAGAAAACGATTGAATTCAAAGAACTGGAATTGAAGAAACCTCTCGGTACGCAGGCTCTTGTCAAAATTGATAGTTGTGCGCTCTGCACGTTGGAGCAGAGAGTGTACAACGGAGTCATGCGCTACTACCCCTTTGCCGGCGGCCATGAGTTTGCCGGTACTGTATGCGAGATCGGCGATAAAGTGGTTCATCTCAAACCGGGTGATCATGTGACTGCACGCATTTTGACGAACTGCGGTTCCTGCTATTATTGCCGCAACGGTCACGAGAACCAATGTGTTATTTCCTTCCAAGCATCACTGCATGAAGGGATTAACGGCCCCGGAGGGCTGTCGGAATATATCCTTATTGATGAGTCGCTTCTCTACAAAATGGCGAACGACATTAACCTCTCTTATGCCGCACTGACAGAACCGCTCGCCTGTTGTGTACACAGCATCTCCCAAGGGAACATTGAATTGGGCGATGATGTCGCCGTAATAGGCGTGGGTATTATGGGCGCTTTCCACATAAAACTGGCAAAACTTCGCGGAGCAAGAGTCATTGCCATCGAGCTTGATCCGGAACGCTTGGAAATCGCGAAAGAGATGGGTGCGGATGTGCTCGTCGACGCAGGGAAATGCAATTCAGTCGAGAAAGTGATTGAATTGACGGAAGGACGTGGAGCAAACGTTGTTTTCTGTACGGTCGCTAATCCGCAGTCAGCGGCGGAAGCTATCGCCATGGCCGGCAAACTGGGGAGAGTTGTGCTTTACTCCTCATTTCATCCTAAACTTCCCATCGAGCTTGATGTCAACCATGTTCATTATTCCGAGATGATTATCACAGGTTCCGTAAACCCCAAGATCAAAGATTTTTATGTAGCCTCCAAACTGCTGTCTACCGGTATTGTGAACCCTGCCCGTCTCATTTCTGAGGAGGTGCCGTTTGAAAATATTGATTACGCTCTCCAGCGCGCAATAGATCCTGAAACGTATCGGGTTATTGTCAAAATATAGGTCGGAATGTAACAACAGTGCCTTTTGACACTGGGATAGGTGTGAAAGGGAAGAAAATGGCAAACAACCGTGGAAAGCTTGGGCTTCTCCATAGCTCAACGATGATCATCGGCGGGATGTTCGGGAGCGCCATCTTCTCCCTTTCCGGGGTAACCATCATGAACGCCGGTCCCGCTTCCATCCTCTCATGGATCATCGCGGGGATTATCTTGTTCTTCTACGGATTGCTCAACGCGGAATTATCGACCGTTTTTCCGCGTTCGGGCGGTGTCTTTGTCTTTCCCGCTAAAACACTCGGCAAGACGCCTGAGCAGGGGCGTTTATGGGGGTGGATCGCGAGCTGGGGCTATTTGAGCGGTGCATGGGTTGGGACATCTTTTGCGGCGGTGTATGTCGGTTCCTATCTAAGTCAGGCTTTTCCCGCGCTTTTGTATTTACGCGTTCCTTTAGCTCTTTTGGCCATTTTCTTATGCGGTTTTCTGAATGCATTCAATATTTCCGTTGCGGGACGGGTCAGTGCCATCCTGACCGGTTCACTGATTTTGACCATGCTCGTTTATGTCGGTGTAAGTTTTTTTGGCGGGGCGTGGGATAGTTCCCTTCTTCATCCTTTTTTCACACAAGGGAAACAAGGACCTTTCGGTTTCATCCTTTCGGTTCCCATCGCGATGGTCGCATACGGTTCCATTGTATCCGCGGCCTTCATGGTCGGTGAGATTAAGAATCCGAATAAAACAATCCCGCGCGCCATGATGATTGCCATGAGTGTAGTGATGTCACTGTACTTTCTGATTCTGCTCGCTACCCTCGGATTAGTAAGCGCTGATTTCCTGAGTAGTGATCCCAACATGGCAATGATTCCGCTCTATGCCGCCGCCCGCACAAAGCTGATGAATCTTCCATGGTTGCCCGTGCTGCTTTCGCTGGCGGCAACGATCGCGCTTCTCTCCAACATGATGGTTCTGACGGCGCTTGCTGCTCGCGTCGTTCAGGCTGCCGCCATTTCCGGAATCCTTCCGCGTATTCTGGGGGAAAATAATAGAAAAACGGGCGCGCCGCTGAGAGCGGTCGTTCTCGTGACGCTCTGTTTTTCCGCGTTAGCCGCCTTTCCGGACGTCACGTTGTTCGCGATCAATTTGAGTGCGATGTGCAATGCTGCCGTTGTCTCGATCATCTGCATTACTGTTATCAAGGCGAGGAAGAAATTCCCGGGGCAGGCTGCTTTTAACGCTCCGGGCGGTAAAATCACGCCGGTTATTATGATGATTGTTTTACTTTCTTGTTACGTTCCGCAATTTTTTATGGGCGGATGGTATATTTGGGTTTTTACCGCATCTTACATGCTTTGCGGGGTACTGATCTTTTTTTCGAGCGCAAAAAAAAGACGCAAAGCAGAAACAGAATCGATGGATTCTTTGCATGAATAAGGAGACGTCCGCAATGGATTATTTAGAACTGACACAAGTATCTCAGGCTCCCTCTTGTCTTGCGCTGGGAAGGTTTGACGGTCTGCATCGCGGGCATCAGGCGGTGATCGATTTTCTGACCGGCAAGGCGTCTTCGCGTGGTCTCAGGTCTACGCTGCTCAGCTTCAATTATGATAACGTGTTGAACAGCTCAAAATGCATCACGTCTGAGTTGGAAAAGCGCCTCCTTCTGGAGAAAAGCGAACTCGATCTCATGGTGTCTATCGATCCGGAAAGCTTTGATGACGCGGCTCTCGTCCGCTTTGCCGTTGAAAGGCTCGGCGCCGAAGTCATTGTTGCCGGAGCCTGTGACAAGCGCCTTCCGTTGTTCAGGGAGATGAGCTCGCTTCTCGGGTTTGAGCTTTTGCTTTGCGACATTGTCAGCCACGACGGAGAGCCTGTCACTCGTGAGCGCGCCTCGGAATTGCTGGATGCCTGTGAGTTTAAAAACCTGCGGGCAATGTTGGGTCACCCATATATCATCTACGGTGAAGTCGTTTACGGTAAACAGCTAGGACGAACGGTCGGAATGCCTACGGCAAACATCGGCTTTGTTCCGAATAAGCATTTGCCCCCCGACGGTGTTTACGGTGCCATTTCAATGGTCGACGGAAACTTATACCGCAGCATGGCCAATATCGGACGCCGTCCGTCCGTCGATGATTTTGAGTATGTCACCGTAGAAAATTTTCTTCTCGATTTTTCTGGCAATCTTTACGGCCAGTATCTTAGAATGGATCTACAGGAAAAAGTGCGCGGCGTGGTGCGGTTTGATTCTTTGGAAGAAGTACGCGAGCAAGTCGAAAAAGACCTGGACTTCGTGCGCCGGACACTGGAGGAGAGTTTCTTTGAATATACATCGAGAATAAACGCGCCTGAGAAGACAAAGGATTGAATGTTTTGACTATGAGAGATGCAGAAGATTTGACACACATAGACGTACCCCTTTATGCGCGAGTTGCTTACGCTTACTATTTAGGCGGCCTCACGCAGGGTGAAATAGCGAAGAGAATGAGGACATCGAGGCAGAGAATCAACAGGATTCTGGCCAAGTGTCTCAGTCTTGGAATCGTGGAAATACACATTCACGGTGAATCGTCCATGTTTTTAGAGCAGGAAACGTCACTTGCAAACAAGTATAATCTGAGGTCTGTCCGACTGGTTGAAGAGACGCAGGATGAACAAGAGTTTTTCGTTTCCATCGGTCGGGCTGCCGCACGCTTTATGACGGAAACACTTCAAAGCGGTGATGTGATCGGTTTTTCACGAGGGCGTACGCTGTCCGCTATGCTTGAACACCTGGAACGTCTCGAACTCGACAATTTGACAGCGACACAGCTTATGGGAGGCTGGAACCATCAAGCCGGCGGCATTGGGGGGGACAATATCGTAATGCGTTTCAGTGAAATTATTCCCTCAAAAGTTAATATGCTATATGCCCCTGTCCTGGTTAATGATGAGGAATTACGCCGTGGCATTATGCGCGAGCCATATTTTCTAAGGTCGTATGAAGTTATTCAGTCTTGTACTGTCGCGATGCTGGGTATCGCGGAGATTAAAAATCTCAGTTTTCCTCAGATTAAACAAATTCGCCCGTATGTCCCGCCTGAAGCTGTGGGGGAAATCTGTACCCGCCTATTTGACAAGGACGGAAAAATTCTTAAAACAAAAATTGACGATCGAACGCTAGCGATTGCACCGGAAGACCTGTGCAAAATACCGTTACGCGTGGGAGTCGCGGGGATGACGTATAAGACGGAAGCGATCCTCGGCGCACTGCGAGGACAGCTCATCAATGCGCTGATTACAGATACGGCCGTTGCGGCCAAGCTGCTTGAAGCCTAAAATAGATGCTCTTCTTTTAGAAAAGCACGTAGTATTGGAGGATAAATTAATGGGTACAACTCACCGAATGAATCACATTTTTCGCGCGGACAAAAGGACTTTCATCCTAGCAATGGATCACGGTTCTAATTTCAACGTACTCCCTGCGTTGAAAGACCCTGGGAAAGTGATCCGCGCGTGCGCATCGGCAGGAGCGGACGCTTTTCTGTCCACGATCGGTATGCTCGACAAGTTTGCGGATTGTTTTCTTGGGAAAGGAGTTATTCTGCGCATCGATGGCGGCATTTCCTTTCTCGGAGCAAACGACAAACCGCTGCAAACGGTGGTGACGCCTGAACAGGCGCTTGCGATGGGAGCGGACGCGATCATTACCATGTGCTTCCCCGGTTCGCGTTTTGAGAACGAGACGCTTTCTTCTCTGGCGCGCAATATTCAGCAAGCTCACCGCTGGGGTATGCCCGTTGTCGCGGAAGCGCTTCCGCGCGGTTTTGAAAAATCCGAAGATTACCGTACGCCTGCGAACATTACATTTGCCTGCCGTCAAGCTGTTGAGCTTGGTGCGGATATCATCAAGACCGAGTACACAGGCAGTATCGAGAGCATGCGCGAGCTTGTGGAAAGCGTATACGCGCCGGTTGTCATTTTGGGCGGAGCGAAGAAAGTTCCTGAGCGACAACTGATGCAGGAGATTCGCGATGCACTCGACGCGGGCGCGGCTGGAGTTGCAATGGGTCGCAATATCTGGGGGCATCCTGATCCCGCGAAGTACACAGCGGCGATTGCAAAATTGATCCATGAGGATGCCACCGTTGAACAGGCCATGAAGGAGCTTGAGTAAGGAACTTCGCGCACATCAATCTGATGACGTGTCATAAATGAGGAGCCTTGCCGTATGATCAGGCAAGGCTCCTGTATGCAAATCTTATGACGAGTGCCCCATCATCCAGAGCGCGATCTTGTTCATATCGATGTCTTCTCTCGCCATTTCTCCCAAAATCTTTCCCTTGTAAATGACACCGATTCGGTCGCTCAGGGCCAAGATCTCATCAAGTTCCGTCGAAATAAGGAGTACGGCGCACCCGGCGTTTCTGGCATCCATAATCTGATGGTGGATGTAGTCGAGCGCCCCGATATCAACACCGCGTGTTGGATGAACGGCTAACAGCAGGTCAGGTTTTTTCTCAAGTTCTCGGGCGACGAGCAGTTTTTGCTGATTGCCGCCCGAAAGTGAACGCAGAAGGGCTCGGGGACCGCCCGCTTTGATGCCATACTTTTCGATCAGCTCCTGCGAATAATCTGCCAGCTTTTTCCAGTTCAGAATCCGCATGGATTTAAACCTGCTGTCGCTTACATTGTGGAGTATCAAATTTTCCGTGACATCCATGCTCATCATGGTCCCCATCTTCTGGCGGTCTTCAGGGATGTGCGCGATGTTATGATTCAGAACATCGCATGGAGCGCATCTGGGCGCTAGCGTCTCTCCTTGGAGAATAATCTGCCCGCTGATGCGCGGAAGCAGTGCCGCTATGCCCTTGATCAGTTCGCTTTGCCCGTTCCCGTCAACACCGGCGATTCCGTAAATCTCTCCCCGATGCACTTTCAGGGAGAGGTCATCCACGGAGAGCGCTCCGGATAAGGATTTCATTTTCAGGTTTTTCACTTCCAACACAACGATTTTTTCATCGTGTTGAACGCGATCCAAGTGCATGTCAAGTTTTCGACCGATCATCATCAAGGCGAGTTCCGACGGTGTCGTGTCGCGTGTATTGACCGTACCGATCACTTTTCCCGCGCGGAGAACAGTGACCCGGTCACTGATTTCCATCACTTCTTTTAATTTATGTGAGATAAAGATAACCGACTTATCGTTTTTTCTTAGTTGATCAATGATGAGAAACAGCTCATCTGTCTCTGTCGGCGTGAGAACCGCCGTAGGCTCGTCAAGGATCAGAAGTTCCGAATCGTTGTAGACGGCCTTTAAGATCTCGACTCGTTGCTGTTGCCCGACGGTTAAATTGCTGATCAGATCGTCGGGGTTAACTTCAAGAGAATACTTTTTTGAGATTTCTCGGATTTTACGGGAAATCTCTTCTCTATTTAGGATGAATGATTTTTGCTCAATGCTGAGCATCAGCATGACATTTTCCACGACGGTCAGTGTGGGCACCAACATGAAATGTTGGTGCACCATACCGAGTCCGTAATGAATCGCGTCTTTGGGGGAACGAATGGAAACTTCCTCGCCGTTAATAATAATAGTTCCGGCATTTGGTTCAAGCAGTCCATAGAGAACGTTCATCAAGGTACTTTTACCCGCTCCGTTCTCACCGAGAAGGGCATGGACTTCTCCGACTTTCACGCAAAGATCCAGCTGGTCGTTTGCTACAAGGTCACCGAATTTTTTAGTGATTCCTCTCAATTCAAGTCGAGGAGTTGCCTGAGTTTCCTGCATTTCAATCTCTCCCAAAGTTCTTGATTTGTTTTGTTTTACCAAAGAGACAAACGCTTATTTGTTCTCGTAATATTCCTTGTACTCCTCGTAGAGATCCTCCGTGCTGATGACACCGTCTTTAATATCCTTAATGAGCTTCGCCATCTTGTCTTTGACTTCCTGCGGAATCTTGTCTTCCAGCTGACCGTAGCCTGTCATGACGACGGCGTCTTCGCGGATGCCGAACGGGTAAACGATGCCTTCGAATGTGCCTTCATACACCATCTTCGCAGCGGTGTATGTCGCGATATCGTTCAACACCATGACGCTTGACAATACCGTGTCGGGCGCCTGGGGAGCGAAGTCTGCAGAGGTTGCGACGTTATAGATACCGCGCTCTTGGCAAGCTGTAATAGCTCCGATGGAACCTTTGTCGGCTGTTTGACTGAGGATATCGCATCCGGCGTCAAGGAGGGCGAGCGCGGCTTCCTTAACCTTGGCAGCATCGACATTGCCTGTGTAGACGTTGACGACCTCTGCGTCGGGATTGACGTACTTAGCGCCCACGATGGTACCGTTCAACACGGCGATGAGGGGTGGAATCTCAGAGCCGGAGACCATGGCGATCTTGTTGTTTTTTGTCATCATTCCGCAGAGCGCTCCGACAAGGAATCCTACGTCTTGAGAGCTAGGTCTGAGAGAGGCGAGGTTTGTCCCGTTTCCTTTAGGTGCGCTTGTGACGGCAAACTTTAGATCGGGATATTCTTCGGCGATTTGACTTGCAGTTTCAAAGAACTGGTTGCCGTGGCCAATAATGAGATTGTAACCTTCTTCCGCGTAGCCTCTGAAGATCGTATCGTAATCGGCGGGTTCGGCCAAGTCTCTGTAAGCGACAGGAACATTGTATTCTTCTCCGAAACGTTTTACCCCTTCATAGGCGGGACCTGAGAATCCAATATCGGTGATTGGTCCCGGTAGGACAATGGCGATCTTGAAGTCTTTAGGCGGGTCAGCTTGCGACGCGTCAGGGTCTGACACATCTGGTTTAGATGCTTCAGTCTTGTCCGGTCCTTCGGTTTGATCCGGGGTAGCAGGTTTGCAGGCGGACAAAACGAGCGCGATCGTCAGTAATAAGAGAACGATCATGGTGAGCACTTTTTTCATTGTATGTTTCCTCCTTTTTCTAAGTTGAAAGCGCACACGGATTTTTTTGTGTGTTGCGCAACATACACTATTTGCTTTTGCGATAAGGTTTCGCAAGACTTGACGGTTGCCGCGATTTGCGCGCAAACAGAACAAGAGCGATAACGGTCATGGCGTATGGGATCATCAGGGCAAACTGATAAGGGATACTTCCTGTTACTTGCAAGCGGAACTGCAAAGCATCGCCTGCACCGAATAACGCAACGGCAGCCAATATCCCGATCGGCGTATATTTGCCGAAAGAAACTGTGGTCATGGCGATATACCCGCGCCCGCCCGTCATGTTGTCGAGGAACATATTGTTGATTCCGAGCGCTAGGAACGCGCCGCCAAAACCGATGAGCAGCGTTCCGATAATACATGCGATATAGCGGATGCGTATGACGTCCAGTCCGACCGATTCGACGGCCAGAGGATACTCGCCGACGGCTCTGATTTTCAATCCGATACGCGTATGTTTTAACAATAACGCTGTTAAAGGTATCAGCAAAAAGCCGAGGTAAACGGGGATAGAGTAGCCGAGCGGCTTAAAGGTGAATTCAGGAAGAATTTGCTGGCTACTAGTATCCTGCGGGAACAAGCTGCGGTTCATTAAAGTTGTCAGCCCGAGTGCGAGAGAGTTAAAGGACAGTCCCATGATAATCTGATCGACATGAAATCTTTGTACGACGAACGTGTAGAAAAAACCGACGATTCCGGTGATTATCGTCGCGACGATCATGCCTGCCCAAACGTTCTGGGTAATAGAAGTCACATAGGCGGCGACGAATCCTGAAAGTAACATAAAACCTTCGCCTGCCATATTCATGATGCCGGAACTCTGGATAAAAAGAGTTCCGAAAGCGACGAACAACAAGGGGGTTGACTGCCTGATGGTGGAGGCGAGAATACCCGTAACCCAGCCCCAATTCATGATAACGCCTCCTTATTCGCTACACCGCGGACGGATTTCTTTTTTCTCCGTTCCCGGAAAAGTTCGGGGAGGGTCGTCGTCAGCTTCATGAGCACGGTAATGATGACAACTCCCTGGACAATATCGACGAGCTCCGCGGGCACATTCGTAAACATCTGAACGGAGTTTGCACCGCTTTTCAATGAGCCGAAAAGGAACGAGGTGAATAGCATTCCGACGGGGCTCTGTCCTGCCAGTAGGGCGGCGGCGATTCCGTTGAACCCATATCCTACAGAAAAATTTTCAAATAACCGGTGCTGTACGCCCAGAATTTCCAGTGAGCCCGCCAGTCCCGCGAATCCGCCGCCGATTAGCAGAACGATGAACATGTTTTTGCGTACGTTAAACCCCGCGTATTCCGCGCATTGCCTATTCTGACCGACGACGCGGATTCGGTAGCCACTTGGAATGTACTTGTAAAAGAACCAGAAAACCACTAGACAAAACAGCGCGATCAGTACGCCTATATGTAGACGCGTTCCCTTAACTAAGAGAGGGAGCATGGCTGAAGTCGATATTTTGGGGGAGAAGGGGTAGGTCTGCGTCTTATCTTTCATCGGACCGGTGACCAGATAGCTGACAAACTGGACGGCGATGTAATTGAACATAATAGACGTAATGATCTCGTTGACATTGAAGCGAGATTTCAAAAAGCCGAGCAACCCTCCCCACAACGCGCCTGCGACAAACCCGCCAAGAATTGAGAACGGGATCAGTAGCCATGCTGGTAAATAGCCGAAATAGACCCCGATTGCCGTGGAACAAGCGGCGCCCATGTACAATTGACCTTCCGCGCCGATATTGATCAATCCGCATTTTGACGCAAAAGTAAAACTCAGTCCTGTAAGGAGTAATGTCGACGACTTGAGAAGACTTTCACTAATCTTCTTGACACCACCCAGCGCACCCTTAACGAGGACGCCATAAACATGGAGCGCATCGGATCCCGTCGCCCAAATAATGATGGCTCCAATCAGCAGCGCGAAAGCGAACGAGAAAACAGCCGATGCGATTGACGCCACATTTTTCTTCCACCGTGTATTTACGATCATGACCACCAGCTCTCCGAATCATGAAGTCTCTCCAGCGGAGAGGAGCGTTTTCTAACTGATGTTACAAATGATTGCAGTGCATGACATTCGTTGTCTATCATTGTACCATTGTACAAACTAAATATCATTAAAAGTCAAAAGAATTATCCAAAATCATGCATTCATATTATGTATTTGAAAAACACTCTTTATTATTGATTGCACATGGCGCAATCCGGCGGGGCAAATAGCGGGAGTGAGATATTTCGTAAGTCTGAATCTATCTTCAGCTTTTCTTCGTCTGAGTCTGAAGCGTTTTAGTTGTTTGCTTGCGTCATGTCGGTTTTATATGCTATTATGGCGTGCGCACGTTGTAAAAGGGAGGTTGCCGAATGAAAGTCGCGCAGATTATTTTTATCGTGTTGGACATTATTGCATGTATCGGTCTTATCGTGACCGTCATGTTGCAGGAAAGTAAATCAAAAGGACTCGGCGTATTGGCAGGCGAGTCCGGGTCGGATACGTTCTATGGCAAGTCGAAAGGGCGTAGCAAAGAAGCCGTCTTGAGATTGCTGACGAGTATTTTTGCCGGTTCATTTGCCGTGATTACGATGGTGCTCTACCTGTTAACCGGTCGCGGCTAGAACGGGAAACATCGGAACGACGATCGAAAGGAGAGCCAAAAGGCTCTTTTTTTCGTTGAAGTATGCAGCATGGGATGAGCTGTCGGCTTGCGTGTTTATAAAAGAGATTGTCAGGTCGAGAGCGGATCGCTCAGAAGAGTTGTGAAAGCGCGGGAGGAAAATGTGATTCGGATCGCTTTTGCATCATTGGGATGCAAGACAAACCAATATGAAACGGATGCATTGGCCGAATGGTTTCGAAGGCATGGCTTTTCCGTCGTGGACGACCGGGATAAGGCGGAGGTTTACGTGCTCAATACATGCACCGTCACGGCGGAAGCCGAGCGGAAGGCGCGCCAACTGTTCAGACGCTACAGAAAGCTCAACGAACAAGCGTTGATCGTTGCCTGCGGATGTTATGCGCAACGTGCCGATCTGTCCGACATGGCGGATATTGCTGTTGGCACTTTCGGGCGGTCAGAGATTCACGCACTTATTCTTGATGCGCTGATTATGAGGGGAGCGCTATCCGCCGATTATTGTACAGCTTTCATGGATGTTGTCGCCGAACGTGCCGAAGTTCAAAGCATACTTGGAAAATTCATTCCGTATGAGGAACTGCCTGCCCCCGCCATCTCGAGCGAGACTCGCGCTTTTTTAAAAGTGCAAGACGGTTGTGATCATCGCTGTGCTTATTGCGCGATATCTCTTGCGCGCGGACCGTCGAGAAGCCGCTCCCTGCCGAATATTCTCAAAGAGGCGCAGGAGCTTGTTGCGCACGGGTTCTCGGAATTTGTCCTTACGGGGACGAATCTCAATTTGTACGGGTCGGATTTCCTTCGGCGAAGAGGTGCCGGCACCGATGGTGAGCTTTCTTCACCGGAGTTCTCGGGGTTGTCCGTCAACTCGGTTGCGTCAGGCGATTTGTCAGATGTCATCATCGCGCTTAATCGTATAGAGGGAATACGAAGGTTGCGTCTCGGATCTCTTGAAGCGGGGCTGATGACGCAAGAATTCATCGACAAGATCGTCGACGTTGAAAGTCTTTGCCCATCTTTTCATCTCTCTTTACAAAGCGGATCCGATCGCATTTTGCATGCGATGAGACGGCGCGATACACGTGATTCATATCGTGACGCCGTTGCGCGAATTCGGAAGGCTTTCCCGGGCGCAGGCATAACGACAGATTTGATCGTCGGTTTTCCCGGTGAGACGCGGGACGATTTCGAAGAGACGCTCTCCTTTTGCGATGAAATCGGTTTTTTGCGTATCCACGTATTTCGTTTTTCCTCTCGCCCCGGAACGCTTGCCCATAAGATGCCGCACCAAGTGCCGAGTGAGGTCGTTGCTGAACGATCGGAGATTCTGCGAGCGAAAGCCGCACAACTTGCCGAAGATGCGATCCGTGAGCGTTTGGGACAGACACGCGATGTACTGATCGAAACATTCGACGAGCGCGGTCGGGCGGAAGGCTATACGCCCGAATACATTTTCGTCAAGGGGCATAGTCGTCGGGCGAATTGTCTGCAGGAAGCTTACGGCGTCGAGTTGCCGGAACAAGGTTCCATCGTTCCGATGCGCATTGTAGATATTGAAGAGCAAACGGCGATTGCCGAGATCATTTGAGTGCGCTTTACGTGAGACAGAGCGCGGATTGTAATCCCCTAACTACTACTATAAGGTGCTTTGGAGTGGTAAACTGAACATTGGAGGTGCCTATGGTCGAACAAGATACAAATCGTTTTGAAATTGGTAGCGAGAAGCGTCTGGCAGCTCATCAGATTATGGCAGAAGTCATCGTCGCAATGGAAGAAAAGGGTTATGACCCGATCAATCAGTTGGTTGGTTACTTAATTTCGGGCGATCCGACATACATCACGAGTCATCTCGGCGCTCGCGGAGTGATTCGCCGTATGGAGCGTGACGAACTGCTCGAAGTTATTCTGCGAGATTACATCGAACGGCTCTAGCTCCGTGAAAAAGCGAGTGCTCGGAATTGATTACGGGACGAGGAGAGTGGGTATCGCCATAAGCGACCCGCTTCGCCTTATCGCACGTCGTTTGGAGACGGTGACGCGCAGTCACGACGATGCGCCGGGGCCTGTTGACCATGTCGTATCGCTTTGTCGGGAACACGATGTCGATACGATTGTCGTCGGCTTGCCTCTCAGAACAGACGGCAGAGAGTCTCCGATTGCCGAGGAGGCGGTCTTGTTCGCAGATGCTTTGCGGGAAAAAACGGGATTGACGGTTGAGATGTTTGACGAGCGTTATACGTCGCAACTTGCAGGTCGCGTCATTGTGGAGACGGGTGCTGGAAAACGTGGCAAGAAACGTGACAAGGAACTCGTCGATCGGCTTGCAGCCGAGATCCTTTTGCAGGGTTGGCTCGATACGCAGAGGGGCGGTTTTTTCGGTCGATGACTGTCGTATCGTGCCGTGACCGGCAGATAACGGGTGTTTAACGTGCTATAATGCGTTCGTTCATCTCCCTTAAGTGCGTTTGTCGCATGAGAAAAAGGAATTGAACTTTCGTAATAAACAATCCTTGAGGAGGATAGTAAGAATGACGACATTGATACAGTTTATGTATGCTGCGGCGGATGACGATTGCTGCTGTTGTGAGCCGGAATGCTGTGAGGGGGACGGCGAGTTTTTTGATGAAGATGATTTTGTCGTCTTGACCGATACGGAAACCGGTGAAGAGTACTCTTTCATCCTAGTCGACAATTTTGACTTCGAGGACGCGACGTACTGTGTCCTGATCGAACCGGACGATATTGATGAAGAGGAAGTCAGCCTGTTTTTCATGAAACTCGTCGAATCCGATGACGGCGAGGAGGTTTTGGTCGGCCTCGATGAGGATGAAGATGATCGTGTTTTTGCCGCATACAGCAAGTATATGGACGAGCAAGATGAGTCGGAGTTCGAGGAAGACTGATCGTTATCGTAGAGGTCGCGCGCCTCAACGCACGTCTCGTGATCGCGTCGAGGACCAGGTCTTGGCGATTCTTGTAGACGAGCGTAATGGTCGTGAGTATTACGTCTCAATTATCGACGTTTTTACTCTCGATGGCACGACGTATTCCGTCATGTACAACTATGAGCCTGATGACGGTTCAAGGTCTGACCCGGAGATCGTCATCATGCGCTCATGGCGCGACAAAACCGGTGAACAGGCGTTTGCGTCGATCACAAACAAAAAAGAACTCGATCGGGTTTTCGATTTCTTCTTTGAGCGTTATACCGATTCGATCATTCGTTCATAGGCCGTTTCCTGTATCAGGCTTGCTTGAGGGGAAGGTTTGCACATGACAGATATAAACGTTCGGAATGACGCACAGACAAATCAAGAATTTCAACAGCGGGAAATCCTTCCGAATGAGCGGGAAAGGCGCGTCAGAGTGCGTACTTTTGTTGTCCCGCTCTTATTCATGCTTATTCATACAGGCGCAATGATTGCGGCCATGTTTGTGCGTTTTTTAGTACACATATTATCCGTTGATCGTGCGACAGCTGAAATACTATTAGGCAAGTTGAAGGATCCGGCTTTTTATTCGGAATTCATGATCGAGATTAACATGCAGACGTTTGCTTCTTTTTTCTCGATGCTCCTGCTCATCCCTATTTATCTGTTTTACGTTTATTGGAGAAAGAGAAAGAACATTCAAGTTCTCGATCTATCGCGCATTTCTTTTGCGCAAGTTGTCAACGCGTTTGCGATTGTCCTCGGTTCAATCGGATTAACACAGATTTGGATGGCTGTTCTGTCGCAACTCGATCCATCTTCGGCACTCGGGATACAGTTTCAGCGTTACATTGACCTGATGAAACATTTCGAACCTTCCGAAGGATGGATGATGGTACTCGAAATTGCGTCAACGGTCATACTCGTGCCGATCGGTGAAGAGCTGCTTTTCCGCGGGATTATACAGGACGAGATGCGGCGTGCGTTTCCCCCTGCATTCGCAGTCGTTGCGACTTCGTTGGTTTTTGCCATTTTCCATGGCAATTTTATCCAAGGGTCGTATGTGTTTTTCGTCGGGCTCGCTCTTTCCCTTACGTATCATCTGACGAACAATATCTTTATTCCGATCGGAATGCACATCGTCTTTAATTTGGTCGGTTCCGGTGCGTTCTCAAGGCTGGTCGGTCTGACGGAGCGAGGTGAGACGATCCTTATATATGTCTTGTATGCATCGATTCCGCTGATGATCGCCGGGTTCTTCTGTTTGCGCTTCCTGCGGAATAAGCGATCTGAGGTGCAATACGAATGATACGGCATCCTCGAGGAATTCCGTTGAGCTTGAGAAGGCGAACGCTCATCGTCGCCACGATCGCGTTGCTCGTCGTCATCTCTCTCGCGCTGACGATCGTTTGGAATGCGACGGGTAAGAGGACGAGACGCGCGGCAAAAATTGTTCGTTTGAGCGAAGCGTCAACCGGACGTCAACCGATTAGCGGTGTGGGGTGTAATCTGATCGGTTTGCCGGCAACGAACTTGATCGGTAACGGGTCATTCAGTCCCGAGTTCATTCACGCACATTATTTTGCGAGCGGCGGATCATTCGGGGAGTTCAGTGTCAAAGTTTCAGAAACATTGGACAATGTCCCGCAAGCAGACGGGTACTATAGCGGGGCGTCATTCGTCTTGTTTCGCGAATCTCAAAATGAAATGAGAGAATTGCAAAGCGGATCAATCATGGGGTATGAGGCCGGGCAGGTCTCAGGAATGAGATTGGTCGAGTCTTCCAACCAGATCCCCGACGGAGTCAAGTGGAACGCCTTTGCGGAACTGAAAGAAATAACAGTCGCTTGCGGCACGGGGGGATCCGTCCTGAGAATGCCCAGAGACGGCGCACCGGAACATCACGACATCGGTTTTCAAGTCGATCTCGTTGCGATTTCTGCCGGACCGAGCGGCTTTTTGGCGGGCGATTCGACCGGTCATTTCTATACTTCTTCCGACGGGATCGTATGGCAAAGGATGCCCGTTCGCGCGACGGAGGCTGTCCGAACGATTGAATACATCCCGTTGCCTGATTTTGAGAACGGTTTCTTCCTTGCCTCGGCTGCGGCGGGGGAGGTGTATTTCGGGCATTTAACCGGCCTTGAGCCCTTGCAGGGTGTTACCGACAATACCATCACGCGTTTCGTGACGACAGATGACGGTGTCGTGTTTGCCTTGGGTTTGGAAGGTCACGTCATCTCGTCGGCCAATGGTGTCAACTGGGAGCTTGAAGAGGAGCTTTCAAGTGACGGAGGTTGGCTCGGCGGTGATGCGGCGGGCGGAATAGCTTTCTTCGTCGGTGATGGCGGCCAGATGGCCATTCGCCGCGACAAAGGTTCCGTGATAAAGATTGATCCGAAAAATCTCCGCAGCGCTTTCCCGGGAAGACTTCCTGAGAAAGGCCATTATAGCCGGTGGCCCGACTTGATGGATGTAGTCGTATTGGCGACAAACCGCGTCGTTGTCAGGACGGAGAAAGGTATATTGCTCTACACGGAGAACCAGGGGCAAACATGGGAGCAGGGCGGACCTTTCATCGTCGACCAAACAACAAGGATTGAGCGCATGAACTCGGGCGACATCTTCGTTGTTAACGGAAAAGGCGAAGTGACGCGTGCTGAATTGACCGTGAAGTTTTCTTTTGAGCCTGAACTGGCGGGTGAAAGTGTTCAGTCAGGCGACCTCATTGTTTTGAGTCTTCCGATTACACGAAAGCTTGATACGACAACGCTTGCAGAACCGTATCGACGTGATTCTCTCGCATTCGGTGAATGGGCGATCTCCGGAGGCGCATCGTTCAGGACGACACCGGATGCCGACGCGGGGAAAACGGGTCTTGATTCCGGAGGGGCGGGTGCGTTATCGTTCCGACCACCGAGGGACTTTGCAGATAAAGAGAGCCGCGATAAGTATCTCGCCGCGAAAGACTTTCTTTTTTCCATCACGCGCGGGATTGTTGATCAGAGAGCCGTGAACAACGCGCATCGCTCTTATTTAGATGCGAGAATGACGCAGAAAATCGATTTGTCACGCTTGGTGCAAGACGAATCGAATCCCTTTTTTCTACTGGAATTTGATGCTTATTCGTTGGGGAATATTGAAGACCCGATTGAGGTCTGGTTCTCGGGACCGCATACGAATATGGGGGAGTATGTTTCTGTCTCACAAGATTCATGGGAGCATAGACGACTTACGTTTGTTTTTCCGAGCGGCTTAAAACCCGAAGACGAGCTCTGGATTAACTTCGGGTTTTCCGGTTCAGGGACGCTTTTTATCGATAATCTCTGGTTCGGTCGCAACGCTGATTCCTCGCAAGCGCTGTCTTCGTTGGTGACGAAAGAAGAGCAAGCGCCTCATTTTCCCGTGGATGTGGTCAGGCTCGAATGCGTGCCGATCGGACGATCTAGGTATGCTGCGGAAACATGGGCATTGCCGGAGGGAAGAGCGGTGGGGAGGACAGGTGCCGCGATGACGCATAACCTAGGTGCTGCACTGCAATATGCGGAGCATCTCAACGCAGTTCCCTGGCTCGTTCTGGACCTTCGCGTGACATCGCAGGAGCTCAGCAACCTCATGGAATACCTTGCAGGCTCGCCGCTTTCCGCATACGGGAAACTGCGTTCTCGGGATGGGGCGATCGGTCGATGGAGTGATACGTTCGATGCTATTTATCTGGAAATAACAGATGTGGACGACGTTTTACCGAACGATATTTCGCGCGCCAATTATGTTCATTGGATCATGGATCAGATTGTGTCTGCACCTGATTATGACGATGTGCAGAACAAAATATTCCTTATCGACGGCATGGTATACGATGACGGCAGAAGCCACACATCGGCTGACTATCATGCCGGTGATTTATTGCTTGACGGTCCCCTCAGAGAGGCGGCCGATGTTGAAGCGAACGTCATGCGATGGGTCAACTCAATTCCGCGTCGACGGATGATCGGTGACAGATTCATGCCTGAGTTGCTCCGATCCGTCGATGTGACACGCTTAGGCGACGCAGTGCGTCTCGTCGACGTGGCGTTGCCGCTCGTTGCCGATCTCGGCGATAATTCAACAGTAGCCTTAGCCGATATCAACCTCGCCGACAACAAGTTTTTGTCAGGCGATCATGCCGCGGTGCGTGCGCTTCGGGTTTGTCGCGGTCTAGCGGGTAAGATATTGTTGGAGGAGCCGGAAAAATTGCTTTCGGAACGCGAATCGGATAAGAAAGAATCGGCGGGATCGTATGACGACGAGCACTCTCGGACCATTTACTTCTACACATACCGGTCACGAGAAGGAGTAACGGCCATGGCGATCAATATCGGTACAGATCCTCAGGTTGTGGCGATTCAGGGTTTCGATGAAAAAGAGGCATCGTTTGAGTTGTACGACCATCGAGGAATCGTAATCAGCGAAGGCGTCAATCAGCCTGATCGGGAAAACTTTACGTTGTTGCCCGGTGGAATTTTAGTTTTGAGGCAAGGGACGTCGATTCCGACGAAATAAGTGCCGTGTTTAATTGAGAGGACGGTACGAGGCCGATGTTCCGATTTCGAGTTTAGACACGTCGTGCGGTCGATACGCCGCCGGAGTTAGGCACGGAGTTGTATTTGGAGGATAGGGACGGATGGAATGGCTCGATATTATCAAGAGTATCATTTACGGAATTGTAGAGGGCGTGACGGAATGGCTGCCGATCAGTAGCACGGGGCATCTGATCTTGCTTGAAAGGATACTGCCTTTCAAGGCCGGCGAGACGGCGGCGTCGAATGAACGGTTTTTCTCTTTCTTTCTGATTGTCATCCAGTTGGGCGCCATTCTCGCCGTCGTTGTGACGTTCTGGAGGGAGTTGTGGCCGTTCCCGCGGAAAAGGACTGCCGCGCCGGCGACAAGTCGCAACGACCTCATTCCGTTTCGCTTGTTCAAGACACCTTTTGCCGTAGATATGCGCATCATACGCCTCTGGTTGATCATCTTGATCGCTTGTGTTCCTGCCGCCGTTATCGGTCTTCTGTTTGACGAACAGATTGAGGCGGTCTTTTACAATCCGTGGACAGTCGCCGTTATGCTGATTGCTGTCGGTGCCGCTTTCTATCTCGTCGAGCAATGGCTGAAAAAGAAGAAAAAGGATCCGCGGATTAAGCGTATTGAGCAAATCGATTGGCGCATCGCCCTGATCATCGGGTTGTTCCAAGTCGTAGCTGCTGTTTTCCCCGGAACCTCGAGGTCGGGAGCGACGATTCTCGGCGGACTTGTGATCGGCATGAGCCGTCCTCTTGCGGCGACCTTTACGTTCTATCTCGCCGTTCCCGTGATGTTCGGGGCAAGTTTGCTGAAACTCATTAAAATCGGTCTTAACTACAATCTGATTCAATGGCTCTCGATTTTTGTCGGCATGGGGGTTGCCTATCTTGTATCGATTTTGATTATCCGCTTCTTGTTGAACTACATCCGCAAACGCGATTTCCGTCTTTTCGCCTACTACCGGGTGGCGTTGGGATGCGTTGTGCTCATCGCGGCGTTTGCAGGATTTTTCAAATGACCGTTTAACATTTGCTGAGAGGTAAAGACATGAGGGCATTCTCACGAGAGGACTTCTTTGATGCGACACGCTCCATTCCTTCGCCGAATCGCGAACGCGAGCGACGTGCGAAGTTCCGTTGGAACTCGCTCTGTAAGCCGATCGGTTCTTTCGGTATGCTGGAAACGACGGTGACAAGATTAGCGGGATTGTCTCCCGGCGATGAACTGGTGGTGAAACCGCGCGCCGTCTTCGTGTTTTCGGCTGATCACGGCATCGTCGCAGAGGGAGTCTCGCAAGCCGGACAGGAAGTCACAGCACAAGTCGTGCGCAATATCGCCGATGGACGCGCAACGATCAATATCTTAGGCAGAGAGACCGAATGTCTCGTCATTCCCGTCAATGTCGGCGTTGCCGATCTTGAGCACGATTATCCCGGCGTCGTTCATACGCCCGTTATGCCAAACGGAACAAATAATTTCGCTCTTGAAGATGCCATGAGTGAAGAGGAGATGATGATGGCCGTGCGCATCGGCATGGAGTTGGCGCTGAAGGCCGCATCTGAAGGCTTCAAGATTCTGATCGCCGGTGAGATGGGAATCGGCAACACGTCGGCCGCAACTGCGATGCTGGCGGCACTAACGGGCTGCCCGGCATCGGACTTGACTGGCAGAGGTGCGGGTTTGTCGGACGACGGACTGCAACGGAAAATACAAGTTCTGACCGATGCTCTCGCCATGCGTGAGGTTGACCGCTACAACGCCTTCGATGTGTTGAGAAAGGTCGGCGGTCTTGAGATTGCCGCGATGGTCGGTTTCTATGCGGGTGCCGCCATGGCGGGAACTCCTGTCATCCTCGACGGATTGATCTCCCTTGTCGCGGCAATGACGCTCGTTCGACTCGTTCCGGAAGCGCGTTCCGTCATGTTCGCGTCACACCTGCCGGCGGAAAAAGGCGGCGAGACGGCACTTCGCGAATTGGGGATCGGTCCCTGTCTCGGGCTGAACATGAAACACGGTGAGGGAGCGGGCGCTCTCTTGCTGCTACCACTCATCGACTATGCTCGCGCCGTATATCTCGAATCACAAACATTCGATGAGGGTAGCGTCGAGCCCTACGAAGTGTACGATCAGTCGTGGTAACGCTCGTTATCGGAGGCGCGCGAAGCGGCAAATCGGAATTTGCCGAGCAATTCGCCTCGAAGAGGCGCAAAAACCGCCTGTTTTATGTTGCGACGCTACGCCCTGCGGGTGATAGAGAAAACCTTGAACGTATCGGGAGACATCAGGTTATGCGCGCGGTGCGCTCTTTTGAGACGGTCGAGCTGTACACGCCCGATGATCTCGACCGTTGGTGCGATGAGCTGAGCTCAGAAGACCAAGCGGTTGTTTTGTTGGACTGTCTCGGCGTTATGCTTTCGCAAGGGAAGTATATCGAAAGCGACAGCGGTCAGTGGGTGGAGCTTGAGAACGAGACGGTCGAAGTCGTCGTGATGAGCGCATTGGGAAAGTTGGCACGGAAGACGAGGGATTTGGTCATCGTCGCGCCCGATATTTTCAAGGCGAAAGCTCCCGATCCGTCGACTGATCGCTACATGCGACTTTTAGGGAGCGTGTTACAATCGATTGTAGAGAAACTTGAGGCGTCCGTCGTTGAAGTTGTTGCGGGAATCCCTGTGATCCGGAGAGACCGCACAGGCGCTTTGACTTCATTTGCGGATCAGGTAGGAAACTAATAGCGCACGGTTCGCTCGATAAGTCTGAGAATCTATCGTTACGTGAAATGGAGATAATGAACGCGGGATGTGGTAGAGATGCGGAAGGATAGTGGGGAAAAGCGAAGCTCAACGGCGCGAAGAAGAGGCAGCCCCAGTCTTTGGAGGAGCTTCTGCTTGGCGATGTCGACGTTTACCGTCATCCCTTTCCCGCAGTATGCATTTAACCCTGTGCATTTGTCATGGTCTTTCGCATTCTTCCCTTTCGCTGGTTTGGTGGGAGCCGCACTTGCCGGCGTGTCCCTCTACGTTCTCCGTCTCTTGGGCATGAGTATCTTTTTTCGCGCCGTCACCGTACTTGTCGTGCTCATACTTTCATCAGGCGCGATTCATCTCGATGGCTTTGCCGATACGTGCGACGCTCTCTTTTCGAGACGTGACCGTCGGGCGCAGTTGGAGATTATGCGCGATCCGCACATCGGCGTTTATGCCGTGGTCGGGACGGTACTGTTGTTGTCAATGGCTTTGGCGGCATGGACGGTGATCTTGGCAACGGGCAGGACGCTTCTTGCCTTTGCGTCTTTACTTTACGGTGTTTTCGGTCGTTCACTGTCAGGGCTTTATAGCGCGTCGCTTCCCTCTGCAAGAAGAGAGGGGATGCAATACGCCTTTCGCCAGAAAATGCCAAGAAAGGTTAGAGGATTCCTCGTTGTCATTCTCTTACTCAGTACGCTCGCGGTAGTCGCGACGGCACATTGGAGCGGGGTCATCGCGGTGATGTTGTCGTTTCTTTTTTTCCTGTATTTCTGCCGTTTTTCCGCAAGGGCATTCGGCGGTGCGACGGGAGATCTCGCCGGGTTCCTCCTATCCGTAACGGAAGTCGGCGGATGGGTTGTCTTTTCTTTGACGCAGGCGTTGCCGGTTTGGTATTGATCGGCGCTTGCGAAGAGTACAGACGACATATGAAAGATCGCAGCGCGCTCATGACAAGGTTATTCGATTGATCTCAACTAGGAGATGTGGAAGTATGGAAGACTGTGAAACACTCACTTTCATAACAGGTGGCGCTTACCAAGGTAAACTGCGCTATGCTCTTTCTATTTACGCGCCGCATCCGGTTGCTGTGATTGAAGGCGACGCGATCCCCGAAAAGTGGTTTTCATTGAGCCAGGATCCCCAAGGCGTAAGTGATATTGGCACCATACGCCTATTATCTTCGGAAGGAAAACATGGCGAATGCGAAGCGGACGGCAACGCTTTTGATACCGTTATCGTCAATCACGTTGAGCGAATCGTCGGGACGATCAGAACTTTATCCATGACGCCTGAAGAATCACTCGAAAACCTTCTTGCAAACTTCAAACGTTCAAATCGGGTCCGCCGGTTGATTTTCATAGCCGACGAAGTCGGTTCAGGCGTTGTTCCCCTCGGAGAAGAAGCGAGGCGCGACCGTGACGATGCCGGAAGACTGGCCGTCGCATGCGCCTCGAAAGCATCGCGAGTTGTGCACGTCTTGGCGGGGGTTCCGCTTATTATCAAGTAGGGTTGT
>JAAZKT010000009.1 GCA_012799695.1 Clostridiaceae bacterium | reverse complement strand
GCAATCAATGATATTGTGCGCCTCTTAGCCAATGTCAATTGAGTCATCCGCCTCTCTTAGAAGCTGACGTCCGGCGGCATGTCAGTTCCCTCCTGCGCCTCGAACAAGGGTTTCGGCTCGAACCCGTACATTCCGGCAAACCATTTCCCGGGGATCGTTCTGACCGATCTGTTGTAACTCGCAACGGCCTTATTGTAGTCCCTTCTCGCCACGGCGATTCTATTTTCGGTCCCCGCCAACTCAGCTTGAAGTGACAGGAAATTTTCATTCGCGTTCAGATCCGGATATGCTTCAACAACAACATTGATCGCCGCTTGCAGCTCTCTGTCGATCGCCTCGAGCTCCGCGGGCGTCTGTGCTTGCAGATGTTTCGAGCGCAACTCCGTTAAATCATTGAGCACTTTTTCCTCATGTGCGGCGTACCCTTTTACCGTATTCACAAGATTGGGGATGAGGTCCGCACGACGCTGATACTGCGTCTGCACCTGCCCCCACATCTCGTTAATGTTTTCGTCAGCCTTGACGAAGCGATTGTGGTACATCAAAAATGCGCCGCCGACTGCGACCGCGATCACGACAACCGCGATAATGACCGTTTTCATGGGGTTACCTTGTTTTTGTTCAGTCATGTCAATCTCCTTAAAAACCAACAACAACCGATCGTTCATCGTGATGCCGTTGTATTCAGAGGCTTTACGAAGCCTCAAAAACGTATGTCTCGGTCTACGTCCTAGTCCTTTTCTGTTCCATGTCGCCTAAGGCAATACTAAATCCATCTGACATTATAAAACAGAAGCGTGTCACGGTTGAGTTGAAGTCGTCGGCTGCTCGTCCTCGTCGTCCGCAATCTCGTCGTCAAACTCATTCTCCGTTTCCGCGCCCTCAACGATACTTTCCGTTGCAGGTAACGTAATCCTCGGATGTTCCTCGAATTGATAATGCGCGTTGCCATCGGTCGGCATCGTCCTGATTGCCTTCAACTTCACTTTGAGCAACACAGAGAAGATGATGATCACGGCAATCGAGAAACCGATGAGCGTGAGATAAATGATTTTCACTTTGCGACGCACATCAGCTTCAGGCGACATATCGGAAACTACACGGAACTCTTCAGGACTTCTCGCACTTCTTCGCCCGGACCACCTGTGTGCCAGATGGTTCATCGCACCGAACCGAGCGCGACGTGTGACGCCTTGTTCCCTCCGAGCTTTTTGCGTCTGTCGCGTCTTCCTCTTGCTACGCTCACTCACTGGCGAAACGTTTTGAATTGATACGTCCGTTTTACGAATTCTATTCGCTTCATCACGGGTCACCGAACCGTTCTTCATCCGCAAAGGACGTATCCCATTTCTTCCGATCACGTTCGATGGACCTTTACGAGCACCTTGTCGTCTATTGTTACTGTTCTCAGTCATTCGTTTCATCACCTATCAAAATAATATGACCGGGAATGTAAAGATGCAGATTCATCTCGTCGGCAATCTTCATCATGCCGCGGTTGACCTCGGTGCGCGTCTTCCATGATTCATCGAAATCTTCACCCGTGAAATACCGTATATAGAGCTCCATACCTTCCGGCGTGAGATTATCGATCTCGATAAATTGAACGGATGTAATCGGTTCAATGGAATCTAACAACTCGGCGAGACGCTCGCGGAACTCATCGCACTGTTCTGAAGACATCTCCCACGGTAGCGTTAGCTTCATCTCGGCACGACGCCTCTCGCGGTTCGAGGAGTTGATGATGGCACAACTTGCGAGTTCCTTATTGGGAATCGTCATCTGGCCCCCGTCAAACATTCTCAATTTACTTGACCGCATCCCGACTTTCTCGACGGTTCCCTCGCCGTGTGTCGTGATAATCCAATCGCCGACCTTAAACGGCTCGTCGAGCAATACAGCCAAGCTTCCCAAAAAATTAGCCAACAAATCCTGCGAGGCAAGCGAAATGGCAAGCCCGCCGATCCCTAAACCGGTAACAAGGCCTGTAATGTTTTTCACCCATAAAGATAGAACGACAAAAACGCCGATAACGATAATCGCGACGCGCGTCATCGACACGAGGAACTTCGCCCCCGTATCGCCGATCGGCAAACCCGTTTTTGTGGGACGGCGCATGACAATAATCCCGACATACATAGCCGTTTTGTATAACAGCCAGAAAGCCGCCACAGTCACAATCGTATCGAAGACACGTACCGTTACTTTATCCCAAGGCTCAGGAATAAACGTTGCCAAGGAAGCGGAAATCGAGAGAAAAAAAGCGGGGAACAGGCACCCAAGCGGCTTATACATTTCCTCGCGCATCGCTTTGTATGCCTCGGGATCTCGACGCCTTGTCCTCGCCAACAAAACGTAGAGTACGCCTTTTGCGATCGGTCTTCTCAACATGAACAGTACAATAGCGGTACCGAGCAAAATTGCACTGATGAGCCAATTTTCAATTGCCCATCGATCGAATGCTTCGATCACCTCTTCTTTTTTAGTGGCGAGAACGTCTACAGCTTCCAGAACCGTTCGAATCATAGGGACGGAGGCCAGTCGATTCAAAAATATGGCAAGCGGCGCCAGATCTAACATATTACTGCTCCTTTACATACTGAACAATTACTGTTCTGCGATTTACAGTATATACTAAAAGGCGCCGCCGCTTTAAAACAAGTCTAAGCCGTAAACAACTTTCCGATCGCAACCGTTCTCGTTTATCAATCGGGTATTGCGGTCATCTTGTCGTCTTGCTCTTCGTTCATCTTCCGGTCGGAGACCTTTCTTTCGATCATGAGGTGACCCGCGTCAACGTCGAGATCGACGACAGCCGTGTCCCCTTCTTCCACGATACGGTCGAGTAAAGCCTCCGAGAAACGATCTTCGACCTCAGTCTGAATTAAACGACGCAAAGGACGCGCGCCGTACTGCGGTTCGTACCCTTTGTCTGCCAACCAATCCTTTGCCGCATCGGTCACTTCAGTCATTAACCCGATGTCGGCAATGCGCGCGGACAGCTGGTTGAGCATGATGTCAACGATAGATCGCATGGTATCGCGGTCGAGCATTCTGAAGAAAATAATCTCATCGATCCGATTGATAAACTCGGGCGGGAACGTGCGATGTAATTCTTTCATGACGAGCTCTCGCGCCTCATCGAACGTTTTGCCGCCATAAATCTCCTCATCGCCGACTATTTCATTCTCATCCGGCTCTTCACGATCAAGAGCGAATCCGATACGCCGTCCCTCCGGGCTGACGAGCATCCTGGCACCGATGTTCGATGTCATGATAATGATCGTATTTGTAAAGTTCACCGTTCTGCCTTGACCGTCTGTCAAACGTCCGTCTTCCAGTATTTGCAACATCGCATTCAAGACGTCCGGATGCGCCTTTTCAATCTCATCGAACAACACGACGGAGTATGGTTGCCGTCTGACTTTTTCCGTCAACTGCCCGCCCTCGTCATAACCGACATAACCGGGGGGCGAACCGATCAATTTAGAGACATCGAATTTCTCCATATACTCCGACATATCGACGCGTATCATGGCGTTTTCATCGCCGAACATCGTTTCTGCCAAAGCTTTTGCGAGCTCAGTCTTGCCTACTCCCGTCGTACCGAGGAAAATGAACGAGCCTATTGGGCGCTTAGGATCCTTAAGACCCAAACGTCCGCGACGGATCGCTTTGGAAACGGCGGCGACGGCTTCGTCTTGACCAAGAACGCGTTTGCGGAGTTCATCTTCAAGTCGACGCAACCTTTCGCTGTCATCTTCCGTCAGCGTCCTGACCGGAATGCTCGTCCAGCTCGACACGATGTCTGCGATCATGTCGCTCGTAAGGACGGGCCAATCGTCACGCTCTCCCTCTTTACCCTGTTCCTTAAGCTGCCGAATGTTCCGCTCAAGTTCAGCTTCTTTCGTTTTAAGATCGGCGGCAAGTTCGAAAGCCTCCTCCTGTACCGCCTTTTCCTTGTCCTCGATGACCTTCTCAAGCTCGCCTTGCATGACGCGCAATTCATCAGAATCTCCCACCTGGTTGATGCGTAATCTTGAGGCCGCCTCATCGATCAGATCGATGGCTTTGTCGGGCAGAAATCTATCGGCAATATACCGTGTCGATAATTTGACAGCAGCCTCAATCGCCTCATCGGAAATTTGAACATGGTGATGATCCTCATAGCGAGAGCGCAGTCCGAAAAGAATATCGACGGTATCCGACTCGCTCGGTTCGTTCACCATGACCGGTTGGAAACGGCGCTCAAGCGCTGCATCCTTTTCAATGTGTTTTCTGTACTCATCAAGCGTTGTTGCGCCGATGACTTGCACTTCACCGCGCGCAAGCAAAGGCTTCAAAATATTCGAAGCATCCATGGCGCCCTCGGCAGCCCCCGCCCCTATGATCGTATGGAGCTCATCGATAAAGAGTATGACGTTGCCTGCCGCGACCGCCTCATCGATTCCCGTCTTGAGGCGTTCTTCGAATTCGCCTCTGTATTTTGATCCGGCGAGCATACCGCTGAGATCGAGCGAGACAAGGCGTTTCCCTGAAAGCATCTCGGGCATATCGTCCGAGATCATACGCTGCGCGATGCCTTCCGCGATGGCCGTCTTCCCGACACCCGGCTCACCGATGAGGACGGGGTTGTTCTTCGTTCGCCTGCAGAGAATCTGTTCAACGCGGCGAATCTCATCACCCCTCCCGATCACAGGATCAAAACGTCCTTCTCGCGCCATCTCCGTGAGATCGCGGCTAAATTGATCGAGTGTGGGCGTCTTTGACTCTGAAGGCGCCGTCGAACTATCTCGTGTCGAGGATGCAAATGTGCCTGAACGACCACCGACAGATTCTTGACCGCCCAATCCCGCCTGTATAGCCTGCAAAAGTATAGTAAGGAATGGACGCGGTGAAACACCGAATTCTCCCAATATTCTCACCGCGACACTGTCGCCTTCTCGCAAAATTCCGAGCAATAGATGCTCCGGCTCAATCACGCCAATCGGTGAGAGCGCCTGAGCGTCGCGCGCCGCCAGATTGAGCACCAGACGCGTGCGAGGAGTCATCATCGCAAAGATCTCATTGCCGTCCAAACTCTCCTCCGCCGGAGCTTTAATCGCGACAGGTTCCTTGTGGTTCAGCGCCGTCAACTGACGTATAACGGCAGAATGGTCTACACCCGCACTCTTGAGCAAATCACAGGCAAGACCATCTCCCTCCGCCAAAATACCCGTGAGTAAATGCTCCGTCCCTATGTATGCCGTTTCAAACGATTTTGCTGTAGCCCATGCTTGTCCGAGGGCTTCACCGGCTCTTCTTGAAAATCTGATCATCATTCTATGATCCCCCTATTTTTTCCTTTCCATTAAGCAATCTAGTTTTTCTATTGCTATATTTATTCCAGTCGCCGTCTACTCGACACAGATATCCTATAACTTCAATCACATGGATGATCGAAGCGCTTCGCGAATTCGCCTTGCGCGCTCTTCGTCACGATTTCGCGGATCGAGCGGTTTTCCGGCTGCCTGCTGCAGAACACCCTCTCCAATACCGATAAAGAGCTCTTGCAACGTCGAATAACTCGGCATTTCCGGAAGTTCGAGCTCTTTCCCGAGTCGCACAAGCGACAGCAGGCGCATCGCCTCCTCCGTCGTCATCAGACGCGAGAACAGGAGCTTGCCCTTCGCGCGCCCGATTTCGTCTTCGAGAGCCGGCGGGTCATTTTCGTATAAGGCCCTCCGTGCCTTTCTCTCTTCCTCTGCGACGTCATGGACAAATCGGTCGAGATCGGTGAGTATTTGTTCTTCCGATACGCCCAATGTCACCTGGTTCGACAGCTGGATCATATCTCCATATGCATCGCTGCCTTCTCCTTCTGCGCCACGCAATGCATAGCCGGCTTTCGTCAGCCTGTCGGCAAGCCGTTTGATGACGCCTGCACGGATTAAACCCGGTACGTGGAGCATGGCGGATGCCCGCATACCAGTCCCCGTATTCGTCGGGCACGCCGTTAGATACCCGAGCCGGTCGCTCTTTGCGAAGGAAAGTCTTTTTTCCATATCCGCTGCACATTTGATCACGCAACCGGCAGTCTTAAACAGGCATAATCCTGCACCGACGGAATAGAGACGCAGGTGGTCCTCTTCATTGACGAGAATGCCGTCGGACTCTCCCGGGTATAACAATAATGATTTACCTCGTGTATCTTTCAACATGGCTCGACTGATGATGCGTTTTTCCGCCAGAGCGCATGACTCGATATCGCCTAGTGTATTCAACTCGACGATGACAGGTCTTTCGCTCCCCATATCGCGTACAACATCGCGAAATGCACTCGTCACGCGATCTCTGACGCTTTCCAACTCTACGGGCGACAAACGCCACGGGAAAGATACATCCTTCAGATTCCTCGCCAACCGTATACGAGTCGAAATGACGACATCGTTTTCCGGGCCTTCCTGCAGATACCACGTCATGTCGAGCTCTCCCTCTCGAGTTCATGAATGGCGTCGCGTAAACGCGCCGCCTCTTTGTAATCTTCTCTTTCGACGGCAGTACGCAACTCACTCCTGAGCTGCTCGATCTCCGATGTCGGCTTGTTCTCTTCCTCTTTCGAGGCACTCTCTGTTATCGCGATCCATGACGCGCTGTCATCCGGCACCTGTATGTGTTGCGTGTGTCCTTGTGCGCGACGAAAAACGGGAATCAAAAGATCTAAGAATGTCTCATAACATTGAGAACATCCGAGCAGTCCCGTATCGCGAAGTTCACGTTCCGACTCGCCGCATTGCGGACAAACGACCCTTTTCGGAGCCGCTCTACGATCGGGACGGGAAAATGGATAGCCGAACAAGGAGGGACCGGGCAAAACCGGCTCGAACAAATCTCCCCACGGCGACTTGGAGCCCATCTCTCCGTTCTGAAGTGCCGAAGCACACGCGCGACAAAGGTGGTACTCCTCTTTCACATGATTGACGACCTGCGTCATATGAATCGTCGCATCATTTTGCATACACTTTTGACATAACATCGACTAATCCTCCTCATCGCCCAATGAGGCGATGTATAAAAGCATGTTTTTGAAAATCAATGACCGCGTCTCATGTCGATCACGTCCGCTGATCAGGGCAAGGCTGCGATCCGACAGCGACGTTCTCATCAGGTTTGCTATTTTCCGTGAAATGAGGTTTTCGTATTGAAGACTGTCGATCAGAATATTGACATCATGTTGCGTCAGATAGTCACCCATAGTACGCAGCAAATGCATAATGTACTCCGAATGATCCGTATACGGAACGCGCATAATTCTGATGTAACCCGAGCCCCCTCGTCGACTCTCCACAATGTATCCGTGCTCATGACCGAATCGCGTCGAGATGACATAAGTGATCTGCGAAGGTGCCACTTTCATCTCCGCGGCGAATGCATTACGCGCAATTTCACAGTACCCGTCATGCCGCTCTATCAATTCAAGTATCGCCCGCTCGATCATATCTGTCAGACTGCTCATATCAAACCTTTCCTTTCCAACGCCGTATACCTGGCGCCCCCAATAGCCGTGATCGTACTACCGTGCTGCATACCTCTTGCACACTCCCGTCACCGACGCTTCCGGAAAAAAATGATGTATCTGTCCTTAAAACGTTGGAGCGGACGACCCTTCTTTGCCTTTGACTTTCTTTGACTTTAGTATAATTGTAATCCCCTTTCTCGTCAAGCGCCTTTTTAAAGAAGTCGACACGGAAGAGCCGCCACGACTGACAAGGCCCAAGAAAGCGTGTTTTGCATGAAACGATTGCCATGAGCTGTTGTTTATGACAAATATTAGCGTGGAAAAAAAGCGGCAATATGTGTATAATAACTAACATAAGTGTTTGTATGCGAAAAAACGAAGCGTTCACCAGCGCGAGACGATGATGTGTCTTGCTCTCATCCGTGCACGGTAACATATCGCCGTGGAAACCCTTGCAAAGTTAACAAAGTCACAAAAAAGGAGAAACGATATGACTACATTGACAAAAACACTGCGACGGATTGCCGGCGGCCTCTTGTGCCTTCTGATGCTGACGAGTCTTATCTCATTGGACACAAAGGACGTCCATGCAATGTATGAAATCAAGGAGATCGAAATAACGAGCGATCGGCCTCTTCATCAGGGCACGGACATCGCAGCTTTCTTGAAAGGTATTTATTTAGTCCAACCGGAGGCAATTTACGTCAAAACCTTCCGCGTCAACTTATACAAGGATCTCGGAGGGGATAATCTGGTCCTTCTCACAAGCGGGAAAGCAGACGCGGGAGCTCATTATATCGCGTTTGCTATTGATCTTATTCGAGAAGAGGTGGAACAACATGTATTTTTCTGTGATTTCAAAGAGCTTGTCGTGACGTTCAACGGTATCAACGCGGAAGTATACGACGTCATGGGACCGGGTCATCAGATCACAGCCAGTGCAGGCTTGAGGTTTACAGCAAAACCTCGCTTCGTCGTCACGTTTAACGCGGACGGCGGCAAGCCCGTCCCCGACAAACAGTATGTACTCGACGGAGGCAAAGTAAAGGAGCCAAAGGAACCTGCGAAAAAAGGGTACGAATTTCTCGGTTGGTGGCACGATGTACCAAAGTTCTCTGAAAAGTGGGACTTTAACACCCCTCTTCATCAAGACCTCCCTCTGATCGCCCGTTGGAAAGCACTT
>JAAZKT010000044.1 GCA_012799695.1 Clostridiaceae bacterium | reverse complement strand
TCATCCGAGATCTCGAGGCGATCGTTCAGGAGAGGGGTTTCAAGCTGGGCCATTATCCTCAGTCGATGGATCTCGCTCAGATGGGCGGACTTGTGGCAACGCGATCGACGGGACAGTTCTCGACCGGATACGGTGCTATCGAGGATTTTCTTGTCGGATTGGAGGCCGTTCTCGCGGACGGAACAATCGTTCGTATCAATAATGTGCCGCGACGTGCGACTGGTCCCGACCTAAGACACCTATTTCTCGGTTCTGAAGGCGCTTTTGCCGTTATCACGGAAGTGACGGTCAAGATTTTTCCGATACCGGAGGCCACGTGGAAACAGGCATATCGAGTCAAGACGATGCGTCAAGGGCTCGAAATCATCCGTCTCGTCATGAGGACGGGCATCAAGCCCGCAGTCGTGAGACTCCACGATTGGCTCGAATGTGAGAAACCTTACGGCGCTTTCATGGAGGAGAATGAGAGCCTCCTATTGTTCTGGTCGGAGGGGCGGAAGGAGATCGCCGAAGCAGAAGGCGCCGTCATCGATGAAATCGCAAAGGCGAACGGCGCCGTCTCCGCCGGAGAAAAACCGCTCGACCTCTGGTATGTCCATCGCAACGACGCGGCGGATGAATATGAGAAATACGGAGCGAGCGGCATCTTGGTCGACACGCTTGAAGTCGCTGCCGATTGGAACGTCATCGCCGACATCTACGAAAAAACGGTTGAGCGCGTCTACTACGAAGTCCCGGAGGTCGTCTTTTTCTCCGGACACTCTTCGCACAGCTACATCAACGGCACGAACATCTATTTTCAGCTAGGCGCGTTTCCGCCCCCCGACGTCGACGAAGCACAACGCGTCTACGAAGCTGTCTGGAGTATCGTGGTGGAAGTGGCGCTCGAATATGGCGGATCGATGGGACACCACCATGGCGTCGGCAAACACCGCGTCCGGTGGATGGAAAAGGAACACGGAAGTTCCTATGCGCTCATGGAGTCGCTCAAACGCATGTTTGATCCTAAGGGCATCATGAATCCGGGTTCACTGATCGAACTGTGACCGACCTGAAGATAATATATTCGGTTTACGAATATTATTGGCAATATCGAAAAAACAAAACGAATTGATGAGAAAGGCGAGATCTGACAAGATGCGCATCGTCACGTGTGTCAAACAAGTTCCTGACGAGCGGAACATGGCGACTGATCCTGTGACGGGATCGCTGATGCGAGACACGGCGGGATCAATCCCGAATCCGGACGACGCGTGTGCGCTCGCCATGGCGCGCGCGATGTCCGAATCCCTGAATGGACAAGTGCAGTCGCTCGATGCGATCACGATGGGTCCGAGACAGTCGCGTTCTTCTCTTCGCCAATCGCTTTCGTACGGATTTGACAACGCCTATCAACTGACGGACTCGCGTTTTGCAGGCTCCGATGTTCTCGCGACGTCTCACGCGCTTGCACTCGCCATCGAGAAAACGGGCGGAGCTGAACTCGTCTTTTGCGGAGAAAAGTCGGCTGACGGCGATACGGGTCAAGTTCCGGCGGAATTGAGTGTGCTGCTCGGGGCTGCGTTTCTTCCGTTCGTGACTGAGATCATCGACCTAGATCGCGATGTCATCACGGTGCGTTCGAAAATGGACGATGCGGAATACGTCATTGAGTCTTCGCTTCCAGCCGTCATTCAAGTGAAGGCAGGTGCGGTGAAAAGCGCTCCCGCTTCATTTCGAGATCGTATGGAAGCGCTCAAGAAACCGATTGCCGTACTCTCTGCTGAAGATCTCTCGTCGGAGACGCCGTTCGGGTATCGCCATTCTCCGACACGCGTTCGCAAGATGGTCGCTCCCGATCGCACGCGCGTTCCCAGTGTTTACAGAGGGGATGACGCGCTCACTCAATTTCATCAGATTCTCGAAGAATCCGAGAACATGGACGATCTGAGCGCCGACAGTCCACGCCTGCAGTCATACGCGCGACAAGTCCGGGAAACCGACACGTGTTGCGATCAAGTGCCGGATGAGCCTGTCGCGGTCTATGTGGAAGCGCACAAGAAAGGCTTTCAGAACGGATTGGAACTTTTGAGCCGTCTTCAGGCTTGCGGCGCGAAGACGATCTACGCCGTGACGCTTGTCCCGGGCGACCCGGCATCATCCGATGAATCGATGGAGCGGGTGCTTTCCGAGACCGTCGGCGAGGAACTCTATCGATCTCTCCTTCGAAACGTCGATACGCTCACAATCATGGAAGCCTCAAGAGCGGCGGTCACTACAGAAGAATGTGCGTATCGTTTGACGCGCTACTTGGAGAAACGACGAGTCGGTCTCTGTCTCTTGTCGGCGACCGACCACGGACGCACTGTCGGACCGCTTGCTGCGGCGGCTCTAAAGACCGGCATAACGGCTGATGTAACGGATTTGCGTTATGTCTCGGGTCAATGGGAGCAGGTGCGACCTGCCTATGGCGGTCAGGTATTCGCCACCATCGTGACACCGGAGCATCGCCCCGTGATGGCGACGGTGCGTCCGCGGATTTTCGCCGTCGATCTTCAGGACGATGGAAGAGGTGTTGTCGCCGTTGAGAGGGCGCATGACGTGGAAAACAGGAGAACGAAAATTCTCTCGATGAAAACATGTGAACGCAAGACGACCATCGAAGAAGCAAAACGTCTTCTGATCATGGGCGGAGCGATCACGACGGAAGATGAAAGAGATCGACTCATTCTATTCGCGAAGAAGCATAATTTGGAGTGGAGTGTCACGCGTGCGCTTGTTCAAGGATATTTGGCTCCTCACGAGCGGCAGATCGGCGTGA